>NZ_FQWY01000070.1 GCF_900129805.1 Thermosyntropha lipolytica DSM 11003 | reverse complement strand
AAGTGCCAAATCACTGCTAAAACTAGGCTCCGAATTCCAGGGCAGAAATTACGATATGCTCATAGCTCATACAACCATTGTTTTTACCAGATATATTTTGCTGGAATGGGAACGACGTAACAACCAGGATTCACGTAGTTACGGAGAAATATTCTATTTGTTATGCGATGAGGTACAGGATATTGACTACCAGACCGCCATACGGTATCTTTTGCTTTTTATTGCTGAACTACTCAAAAAAATTCCCCAGGATTTATACGCAGCGATTTTGTGTCAAGTTCGATATTGGATTGCTGGTCAACCAGCATACATTAGGGCTTTGATGCCTGTTTTAAACTGCGAAATTTGAGTTATAAATTAATTAAATGACTTAATAAAATATTTCTCTATATAATTATGTAATTATGTAAATTTAAAATAACATCAGCAGGCAGGAGTAAGGACAAAATGCAGGAATATAAAGAAGGCAGCAAAAAAATCGAAATCAACATTCGGATTTCGGAATTCGAAGTACCTCCTATACAGGATGTACTGGTAGTCGGTAAAAAAGCTCCTATAGGACCGGAAGCAGCAAGGAGAATGGTAGATGTATTATCTCCTGATCAATACGATATTTTAAAAATTGAGCATCCCTTCATCGAAGCTGTCATTATTCGCAAAGCTCTATGCCGCATTATATCTCCTGAAAAAATAATAAAAATTATAATCGAAGAAAGTGAAAAAATTATGGATGAAGATATGTTGATAAAAATGCAGCTTGATATATCTCTGCAAATAAGCAAGGTGATTGACCTATGATAAGCGAAATTAATACCATAAAATTTGACAAGTTTACCATCGTCGATGCATGCACAAGTGTACGAAAAATGATAAATTATACTGCTGACGGCTACCGGTTTTTCATTGTATTCGAAAACAGCCATCTACTTGGAGTAATAAGTATCGAAAATCTTCTGCAAAGTCATCCCAACCGAATAGCTGTTGACGTAATTAGCGATAATTTCGAATTAATACCAGAAGATACTTCTATATGGGAAGCTTATGAAAAATTAGAGAAAAATAAAAATAAATATCTCATCGTGCTCGATTGTTCTAACAATATAATAGGAATAGTCGATTACAAAGGTTTGCTTCCCTACATAGCAAAATACATAGATCCCTTAACCGGGCTCTATAAAAGTGATTATTTGTACTTTGAAGGTATTCGTAATTTGAACCTGCAAAAAGAATTGTCTATACTTTTCTTAGACATAAACGAATTTGGAAATATTAACAAAAAATATGGTCATATAAACGGCAATATTATACTTAATGAAATAAGTTATATACTTAAACAAAATACACCCCAATATAACTGGTGCCGCTTTGGTGGCGACGAGTTCGCTCTGGTTGCGCCTTTAAAACTTGAAGAAGGCATAGCCCTTGCCGAACAAATTGTAAACGCTGTAAATGAACACCAATTCACCTTGAATATTCCCATAAAGGTTTCCATAGGAATTACCGGGGTGCGACTTAACAGCTCTTATCCTCTTCGCAATCAAATCAAAATAATAAATAACTTAATAAACAAAGCTAGCCTGGAATCTACTAAAGCCAAAAAATCCTTACCTGCCTGTCTGTCTATAGGGGGTTGTTTTGATATAAGCGAGATAGCCTGAAAATAACAAACAGGTTACCTTGTCTTTTCCCTTTGCCTCCTTATCTGCTCTTCTTTTAGATATACCAGATTTCTAAACAGTTCAGCTACGGTTATAAGACCTACTCCTCCCGGAACAGCACTGGCAATGCGTGCCTTCTCCTTTGCTTCCGGGTGGACATCCCCTAGCATCCTGCCTTCTTCATCAAAGTTAATGCCGGCATCTATTACTACTACATCTTCATTTATCATATCGGGAGTTACAAAATTAGGTTTACCTACAGCTGCAACCAGTATATCTGCCCTTTTCGTTTCTTCCACTAGATTGACCGTCTTAGAGTGGCATATAGTTACCGTCGCATTTTCTGCCGTCATCATGGCTGCCAGGGGCTGTCCTAAAATCGTGCTGCGTCCCAAAATCGTAACCTTTTTCCCTTCAATAGGGATATTATGTGCTTTAAGCATGGTAAGGATAGCCTTCGGAGTAGCAGGCCTTATCCCCTGTTCATAGCTTATAAGTTTTCCCAGATTATAGTTCGTTATTCCTTCTACATCTTTATACGGATCAATAACATTAGCCAGCACCTCCAGGCTAAATCCCGGCGGCAAAGGTTTTTGCAGCATTATACCGGTAATATCCGGATCATTATTCATATATTCAATTATATGTATAATCTGCTCCTGGCTGTTTCCGGCTGATAATTTAAGAATATCAGCATCTACCCCGGTTTCATCTGCAAATTTGCATATACCATTCACATACATCTGCGAAGCCGGATCTTCCCCTATCTGCAGAATTACCATATGCATTCTGTTTACCGCAGCATATTTTTTTATCTCAGCTTTTATGGCATCCCTTACCTCTTTGCCATAGATCAACATAACCGATCCTCCCCTTTCTTTGAAGGTGGCCAAAACTGCTTATATCATTATTCTGCCTTATAATATTATTTACGTCAAATTTTTAGCAAGCACAAGGGGACGGTTCCTTTGTGCTGTCTTATATTTATACCGTCCCCCTGTACTTTTTAATTCAATTTTTTCTTTAACTCCTCTATCCTCTCTACGGAAAGTCCTGTCAATCTAGAAATAAGCTTTACATCTAATCCTTCTCGCAAAGCATTCAGGGCTGCTTTTTCTATACCTTGCTCTATACCTTTGGCTATTCCTTCCTGTATCCCTTGTTCTCTACCTTCCCTTATTCCTTTCTCTATTCCTTCTTTTATCCCCTCTCTTCTCCACTTTTCCGCTAAGGTCATTAAATCCTCCCTCCTCTCAGGAAGTATTTTCTCTATACATTCTATAAGGATTTCCTCATCTACTTTTTCTACCGCTCCTAATATATATTCTATTATACTCACCTGCAGATAGCTATATCCCCTCTCCATCTCCCGCATCTGCCAGAATATCTTTTCTACCTCTACCTTTATTCTCCCCTCTTCTAGCCCTTTCTTTAATAACAATACCTGAAGAAAGGTTTTCAGCATTATATCATTTACATCCTCTATATCCGTCTCTTCCCGCAGGCCAAAAAAGGCATAGCGAAAGTCGGGAAGAT
>NZ_FQWY01000015.1 GCF_900129805.1 Thermosyntropha lipolytica DSM 11003 | reverse complement strand
TATCTTTATACAGAATAACTATTTTCTCTACTTCGTTGTTTGTAACCATATCAATAAGTTTGTTTAGTCCTTGCTTGTTGTAATTTATCCCGCTTCCTATATCGGTTATGATTTCAAACTGGTATCCTTTTGCTATCATGTATTCTTTTACATATTGCACCTGTCTTTTTAAATCATCTTTTTGTTTATTGCTTGCTACTCTACAATAACCTATAATTTTCCTCTCCGGCTTAATGTTTTTAATGCCAAGAAAATGATTAAGCTGTTCCTGTGAATAATATCTGAACCCAGATGGAGCTATATAAGCTGGCTTTAAAATTCCTTTCTTGTCCCAGTTTCTTAATGTTTGTTCTGTCTTTCCTATTAATTTGGCAAATTGCCCAATGCTGTAATATTTCACAAAAATCACCTCTATACACAGTTTAGCAAAAAATTATAAATTGTGTATAGAGTTTTTAAAAACTTTATAAATTTAATTCAACTGTTGCTAACCCCCTTTTTTACATCTACAAAAAATAATAAAAATCCTTAAAGCTCTAAGCTTAAGGATTTTGCCTATACCATATGCTTTAAAAACCCAGCGTTGATAAGTCTAGCGCATCCTCAAATGCTTAGTAGCTCTGGCCACTTCCACTATTCTTTTTCCTATAATAGAAGCTCTCAATACCGCATTTTCATCTTCAGAAGCCGGCCTCTGTCCGGCTGCTCCCATATGACCGCAGTCATCAGCATAATACCCATCTCCTACTACTATCATGCCCTGTACCAGCATCATATCCTGCATAGCCCTGATAGTAGTCTCCTGCCCGCCAAATCGGGAAGCTCCTACTGCCACGGCTCCTCCGACCACATTGAGAAGTTTTTTGTCATTTCTAAGACTCCTTGTTTTATCCCAGAAAGCTTTAAGCTGAGCAGATACGGTACCAAAGTAAACTGGACTTCCCAGAATAATACCATCTGCCTGAGCAATGAGATCTAAAGCCTTTTCCATTTCTTTATCCTGAAAGCATTTTCCCGAACAAGGCACAGAACAGGCAACACAAAAAGGCGTAGCCAAATCTTTCAGCACCTGCTGACAGTGGATAAATTCGACTCTAGCTCCCATTTTTTCACAGGCCTCGGCTGCTTTCTTAAGCAAAAAAGATGTGTTTCCTTCGCGATCAGGGCTTCCATTTATTGCCACAATTAATAATTCAGACATCTATTTACACCTCCACTGCTATTTTAATACTACATTTTAAATTATATTCCTCTATTTATGTTTAATTATTTATTTTATTTTACCTCAACGCCATTTATGACTAAAATAACAAAAACCCGGATACTTCCGGGTTTTTGCCTATTTCCTGCTTATATCCTGTAGCCTGCCGCTTTCATAACCGCTGCCTGGTGAGCTTCATCTACTCTGTTCGTACCATGGGTTCTGCTGTTTTTAAAATGAATACAAAAATGGCCATCAAAATTATTATCATAAATATCATATAAACCATGCGGCATTCCATTCTGGGAAGCAGCGAAAACACGTCCATTCACACTTACTATTACCGCTCGGCGTGCCCAGCTCCACTGCCCACCATATATCTGCTTCATCTTGGCTGTATCCGCCTTAGTCAAAGGCTCACAATCAGCATGATTGGTGCCCCCTTTTCTTCTCACCTGATAGCTTATTCCGGTATCCACATCGGTAACCGTAGCAATACTTCCTCTGGTAAATACATACTGTACATCTGTCCACCAGTCTGCTGCCTCAGGATACCTTATTCCCCCACGGGAAGGAGTAGTTGTCCCGGAAGAAGGTATTAAAAGCACCTGTCCTGGATATATCATGTCAGATTTGAGGTTATTAGCCTGTTTAACAGCATTTACACTGGTTCCATATTTTAAGCTTATTTTATACAGAGTATCTCCTGCTCTTACCGTATAAGTTCGGGCTGCTATTTTACGGCTAAGTACCTCTTTAGTCTGTCTGCCTACTATACCATCGGGATATAAATTATGATCTCTCTGAAAGCGGACTACTGCACTGTAAGTATTACTTCCAAAAATCCCATCTACTCCTTTAGTATCATAGCCGAGAAAGGTCAAATCACGCTGTAAATTCTGTACATATGTACCTCTGCTTCCTAAGCGCAAATTATCTAACCCATAGGGATTATCGGCAGCTGATAGATTAATAACCCCACTAAAAGTAAATAAAATGAGCAAAACAGGAGCTAAAAGCTTGCGGCTTAACTTTTTTGGCACTTTCTCATCTCCCCTTTCTTCATTTGCGAGGACAGTTTTCAGTTCTGTCCCCTAAGTTTTCTTCATTTTAGTCATATCAGATGGTAAAAAACAAACCGGGGAGACAAGGAGTTTATGAGATGAGAAAACATCCTGGCCAAGAACAACCTTATTCTGTATTTAAAGTAATAAATATTAATTTTTAGAACCACATGGTATATCCTGCCTTAGCAGGTTTTAGCAAAAAAGCCCCCTATTCGGGGGCTTTTTATAAAGATTATTTTCCATTTTTCAGAGCAGCCTGAGCAGCTGCCAGGCGGGCAATCGGAATACGATAAGGAGAACAGCTTACATAATTAAGCCCTATAATATGGCAGAATTCAACTGAACTCGGTTCGCCTCCGTGTTCTCCGCAAATCCCCAGCAGTATATCGGGATTTTCGGATCTTGCTTTTTCCACGGCTATCTTCATCAAGCCGCCTACCCCTTTGCGGTCTAACACGGCAAAGGGATTATTTTTTATTATCTTTTTATCTAGATATACAGGGATAAACTTACCTTCAGCATCATCACGGCTAAAGCCCAAAGTAGTCTGCGTTAAGTCATTAGTACCGAAAGAGAAAAACTCTGCTTCTTTAGCCAGCTCATCAGCCACTATGCAAGCCCGTGGGAGCTCTATCATGGTTCCTACGGCATATTCTAATTCCACACCAGTTTCTTCCTTAATTTCCCGGTAAACATCATTTATCTCTTCTTTCAGCAAAGCCAATTCGGCTACATCCATTACCAGCGGTATTTCGATTTCCGCAAAAGCAGGTATATTTTCTTTCTTAAGCTCAATCATGGCCTCAAAAATAGCCCTCGCCTGCATGCGGTAAATCTCCGGATAAGTTATCCCCAGACGGCATCCCCGGTGCCCCAGCATAGGATTAGCCTCTGCCAGGCTATGTACCTTAGCTGCCAGCTCCTCTTTTTTTCTTATCAATGCCGGGTCAGCATGGCTGTGTTTTAATTCGGCAATTTCCAAAAGTAAGGTTTCATAGTCAGGCAAAAATTCATGTAAAGGAGGATCTAACAACCTTATAGTAACCGGATAAGGTGACATAGCCTTCAATATACCGTAAAAATCTTCCTTCTGGAAAGGCAAAAGTTTTGCCAGCGCTTTTTTACGCTCTTCCTCATTATCGGCTAATATCATTTCCTGCACTATAGGAAGCCTTTCGGTTTCCATAAACATATGTTCAGTACGGCAAAGTCCTATACCTTCAGCTCCAAATTCTCTGGCTTTGGCTGCATCCTGAGGATTATCAGCATTAGCTCTGACCTTCAGCTTTCTTACTTCATCTGCCCAGCTGAGCAGAGTGGCAAATTCACCAGACAAGCTCGGTTCTATCATAGGTACTTCACCCAGCATAACTCTTCCGGTGGCGCCATCGATAGAGATAATATCTCCTTCTTTTACTACGGTGCCATTTACCGTAAACTGTTTATTGGCCATATCTATCTTTATAACTTCACAGCCACATACACATGGTTTACCCATACCTCTAGCTACTACTGCCGCATGAGAAGTCATGCCGCCTCTGGAAGTTAAAACCCCCTGGGCTAAAACTATACCGTGGATATCATCAGGAGTAGTTTCATTGCGTACCAGAATCACTTTTTCCCCTGCTTCTCCTAATTTTTCAGCTATATCAGCATCAAACACCACCTTACCACAGGCAGCACCAGGTGAAGCAGGAAGTCCCTGGGCAATAGGCTCTAACTTGGCAGAAGGGTCGATTTGCCGGTGCAAAAGCTGGTTAAGCTGTTCCGGGTCTACACGCATAAGTGCTTCTTCTTTAGTTATCAAGCCCTCATTTACCATATCCACCGCAATATTAACGGCAGCTCTCGCTGTACGTTTGCCGCTGCGGGTTTGCAGCATATAAAGCTTGCCTTTTTCCACAGTAAACTCAATATCCTGCATATCACGATAATGTTTTTCCAGCTTGGCACAGGTATCTATAAACTGCTCATAGACACCGGGCAATTCCTCTTTAAGTTTGGAAATAGGCATAGGAGTCCTTATGCCAGCTACCACATCTTCCCCTTGAGCATTTACCAGAAATTCTCCATAAAGCTCTTTGGCCCCGGTAGATGGATTGCGGGTGAAAGCAACTCCGGTACCGCTGTCATTCCCCATATTGCCAAAGGCCATAGATTGAACATTAACCGCCGTACCTAAATTATCATCAATCTTGTTTATGCGGCGGTAAACTATAGCCCGCTGGTTATTCCAGGAATCAAAAACAGCCCTGATAGCCATAACCAGCTGTTCATGGACATCCTGAGGAAAATCAAAGCCTTTTTCTTTCTTTACCAAAGCCTTGTATTCCTCAATTATTTTTTTCAACTCTTCAGCTGGTATCTCATAATCAAAAATAATTCCCAATTTGCTTTTATATCTTTCGATAATATCTTCAAAAAGAGAATGTTCTACTTCCAGAACTACATTGCTGAACATCTGGATAAAGCGGCGGTAGCAATCATAGGCAAATCTTTCGTCACCGGTTAAAGCTGCCAGCCCTTTTACCGTTTCATCATTCAACCCTAAATTAAGTATAGTGTCCATCATACCCGGCATAGAGATAGCAGCCCCGGATCTTACGGAAACTAACAGGGGATTTAAAGCATCACCAAAGATTTTGCCTGTTTTTTCTTCAATTTTTTTAAGAGCAGCATAAACCTGCTCCATCATGCCTTCCGGAAAACTTTTATTCTCCTTGAGATAAAAATTACAGGCCTCCGTAGTTATAGTAAAACCAGGAGGAACCGGAAGGCCGATACGGCTCATTTCTGCCAGATTAGCACCCTTGCCCCCCAAGAGGTACTTCATGTCAGCATTGCCTTCTTCAAAAAGATAAACATACTTGTGACTAGACATTGCTCAACCTCCTATAATAAATTTCTAAAATTTTACTGGCCGTTTCCTCCACTGCCTTATTGGTAACATCTATTACAGGACAGCCAATCTTTTTCATAACCTTATCAGCAAACTCCAGTTCTTCCAGAATACGCTTTTCATCGGCATAACTGGCTTGTCCTTTAAGCCCTAAGGTTTTTAATCTTTCGGCCCGGATATGATAAAGCTGTTCCGGTTTTATAGTAAGGCCAATAACTTTGCCTTTTTCTTGCCTGAACAACTCTTCGGGAGGAGCTACTTCCGGCACCAGCGGAACATTGGCCACCTTTAATCTTTTATGAGCCAGATACATAGACAATGGAGTTTTAGAGGTACGCGAAACCCCTACCAGAACAATGTCTGCCAGATTAATCCCTCTGGGATCCTTGCCATCATCATAGCGCACCGCAAATTCAACTGCTTCTACCCTTTTATAGTACATTTCATCAACCTTGCGCAGAAGGCCAGGCTCTTTTTTAGGTTCCATTCCGCTTACCTGTTTAAAAGCCTCAATAACCGGACCTAATATATCAATACATATCACTCCGGCCTCACGCGCCTTCTGATTTAAAAAATCAGCCAGCTCATCAATAACCAGCGTATAGGCAATAATAAAATTATGGCTAGCTGCCTGTTCTACTACATGCAGCAAAGTATCCTGGTCAGATATATTAGGCACCCTTCTTATTTCCATATGCCCGGAGTTAAACTGGCTCGCTGCCGCCCTTACCACCATCTCCGCCGTTTCCCCTATGGAATCGGAAACAATATATACTCCTGGTAAATGCCCTGTCAAAGCTTAAACCCCCTCAAACCTCTTCATCGCCAGATCTAAAAATAACCTGGCGATGGTAGTCTTGCTTATTTTGCCAACTACCTGCAGTTTTTCTTCATTGTTTTCATCGATAAAACATTTTACTACCGGAAGGCTGTCCACTTCATGTTCGACAATTTTTCTTACTGCTTCCACTACCGTTTCATCCAGCGTAGTAGTTATTATATTGGGCATTCTGGTCATTATAACACTGATAGGGATTTTGTTAATATCCATCTGCCCCAGGGTAGCCTTCAGAAAATCCTTACGCGATACTACCCCGGTAAGAAAATTATCTTCATCTACCACATAAATACTCCCGGTATCTTCAGTAAAAAGTGCCACAATAGCATCATATATGCTGCAGGTCTCCTTCACCACCACCGGCACTGACTTAACATCCCTAACCCGGTAGCGGTTAAGGATCTTGCGGATTTCATTTTCTACTGCTCCATTACGAAAAGTATAGCCTACCCGGGGTTTAGCCTCCAGATAGCCTGACATAGTCAAAACTGCCAAATCAGGCCTGAGGGCAGCCCGGGTAACATTAAGCATTTCCGCGATGTTTTCACCGGTAATGGGACCATATTTTTTTACTATTTCCAGGATTTTTTCTTGCCTTTCAGTTAATTCTATCATTGCAATCACCAAATTATGATATACTTTTTGTCTGGATTTATTTAATTATACTATACTATATGGCGCAAAAAAATCCTGTTTTTTAATTTTTTTATTCCACTATTTTACTGAAATCAGCAATTTTATTGCATAATTTTACAATAGATTTCAAAATTCCCAGCCTTGCCGCTTTAAGCTTTTCATCTTCTACCATAACCATAACCGCATTAAAGAAATCATCAACATAACTCTGCAGGCCGGCTATCCTTACCAGGGCCATCCTATAATCTCCCTTATCAATTGCCCTTTCCACTTCATCTTTTACTTCTTCATATTTCAGATAGAGCACTTTTTCCGTTTCATCCTGCAGCACATCTGTATCTACTTCTGGGGACTCCCATTTTTTAGACAGGTTATAACAGCGGTTGAAAACAGTCATCAATGGGGTAAAAAGAGCATCTCCCCTAAAATCTTTTAAAATCTGCGCCCGGTTCATAATATCAACCAGATCCCCGCTCGGACAGGCTAAAACCGCATCCACAACATCATATGATATTCCCTCCTCCAGCATAATCCCTCGCATACGCTGCAGGATAAACTCTAAAACTTCTTCTCTCGTTTCCTCTTTTCCTCGCTCTGGACGGAAAGGCAGTACTTCCTGGTAAGCTTTTTCCAGGACCGCATATAAATCCATCTTAATCCCTTTATCCAGAACAATATTTACTATTCCCATCGCCTGCCGCCGCAGAGCATAGGGATCCTGAGACCCGCTGGGCTTTATGCCCATAGCAAAAAATCCGGTCAGGTTATCAATCTTTTCCGCCAGGCTTAAAACCGTGCCTGTTTCCGTACCAGGCAACTCATCTCCGGCAAAACGAGGCAAATAATGTTCGAAAATAGCCTGGCTCACCTCTTCATCCTCACCATGGTTTAGCGCATAATATCTGCCCATTATGCCTTGCAGTTCAGGAAACTCATAAACCATATTGCTCACCAGATCAGCCTTGCAAAGATAAGCAGCGCGCCTTATTTTTTCCCCATGGCTTAAGCGATATTTTTCCCCTATAAAAAGAGCAATATTAGTAATCCTTTTTACCTTATCCATAACACTGCCCAAACGCTCATGGAAAAGAATATGGCCTAGTTTTTCCGCCATCTTATCCAGAGGCTGTTTCAGGTCTTCTTTCCAGAAAAACAGAGCATCTTCCAGCCGGGCTTTAAGCACCCTCTCATTTCCTGCCCTCACTATGTCGATAAACTCACCGGTTCCATTTCTTACCCCTATAAAAACCGGCATAAGCCTTCCTTCTCTGTCAAATACCGGAACATATCTTTGATTTTCTATCATAGTAGTAGTTAAAACTTCTTTCGGCACTTCTAAATAAGAAGAAGAAAAACTGCCGGCAAAAGCCGTAGGATATTCCACCAGATAATTAATCTCATCCAGCAGATCCTCATCTTTTAAAGGCCTGCCTCCAAGCTCAGAGGCTACTTTTTCAATCTGCTGCCAGATTAATTCTTTTCTCCTCTCCTGATCTATAATCACATAATTATTTTCTAAAACCTTAAAATAATCACCCGCATTTTTTACTTCAAGCCTCCCTGGCGACAAAAACCGGTGTCCGTAGGTATAATTAGAACTAGTTATATTTTCCAGGTTAAAAACGATTTTTTCTTCCCCGTACAAAGCCAAAAGCCATCTTATAGGCCGGGCAAAGCGGAAACTGTACCCTCCCCAGCGCATAGATTTGGGGAAAGAAAAAGCCTTGACCAGCTCATACAAAAGAGAAGGCAATACTTCGCTGGTTTCTCTGCCTTTTTCGGTTTTTACCGCAAAAACATATTCCACCCCATTTACTTCCCGTACTTCTATATCCTCTACATTTATATTCTGACTGCGGGCAAAACCTTCTAAAGCCCGGGTAGGCCTACCTTCCTGGTCAAAAGCAGCAGCTTTTTTGGGACCCCGGCTTTCGATTACCGCATCTTCTTGCCTTTCCCTCAGGCCTTTAACATACAAAGTCAGACGACGGGGAGTACCTAGACTCTTTACTTCTTCATAGTGTAAGCGGGCTTTATTCAGACTTTCTAGCGCATTATTCTTAAAATCCTCCAGCGCTTTAGGCATGTAAGCAGCGGGAATTTCTTCCACCCCTATTTCAAAAATTAAATCTCTTACCATTTTTTAAACCTCCTCCCTGGCTAAAAGTTCCTGTCTAAGCTTTTCATCCTTTATCAAAGGATAGCCCAGTCTCCTTCGCTGTTTCAAATATTCTCCCGCTACCATGCGGGCAAGATTGCGCACCCTTAATATATAACTCATCCTTTCGGTCACACTTATAGCTCCCCTGGCATCCAGAAGGTTAAAAAGATGCGAACATTTGAGGACATAATCATAGGCCGGCAACACCAGATTTTTTTCTGCTATTCTTATAGCTTCTTTTTCGCACAGATTAAACATCGTCATAAGGGTATCTATATCCGCATACTCAAAATTATAGTAGGAATAATCTACTTCCCCTTGATGATGCACATCAGCATAAGTTATGCCATCTACCCATTCAATATCAAAAACACTTTCCTTATTCTGGATGAACATGGCTATCCTTTCTAAGCCATAGGTAATTTCCGCACATACCGGATTACAATCATAACCTCCGCACTGCTGAAAATAGGTAAACTGGGTTACTTCCATGCCATCAAGCCATATCTCCCAGCCTAATCCCCAGGCTCCCAGAGTAGGAGATTCCCAGTTGTCTTCTACCAGCCGTATATCGTGTTCTTCCGGCTTAATCCCCAGATCTCTCAGGCTATCAATATAAAGGTCGATTACATTATCAGGAGAAGGTTTTAATATAACCTGGTACTGATAATAGTGCTGAAGGCGATTGGGATTTTCCCCATAACGTCCGTCGGTGGGACGCCGGGATGGTTCAACATAAGCTACATTAAACGGTTCCGGGCCTAAAGCCCTTAAGAAAGTGGCAGGGTTCATGGTTCCCGCCCCTTTTTCCACATCATAAGGCTGCTGAATAATACATCCCTGCTTGCCCCAATAGTTTTGCAAACGCAGAATAATCTCCTGAAAATTCATCCTTTTACCTCCTCAATAGATTTATTTTTTCTTTAAGGCTCCTAAATGATAAAGCCCGTCCCTCTAAACAGGGACGGGCTTTTTACCCGCGGTTCCACCCTGGTTGGTGCTTAAAAAGCTGCACCCTCCTTCATTAAAGCGGGCTTTACTCACCCTAAGGCTTTCCTCCCGCAGCTCAGAAGCGCCTTCAGAAAGTTTAGCCTGCCGGCTTTCACCTCCCCCGGCTCTCTTTTGAGGCATCCCTTTCCTACTCCTCTTCTTCATCGCCAGGCTATCGATTTTTTAAAGCTACTTTACCTAAAAGTGTAGCAATAGGTTTAACCCTTGTCAAATGCCCCGGGTAAACTTTTTTTCAGCTGATATATAGTATTTTTCAAACTAAACCTGCTCTCCAGATGGTATTCCAGATACTTTTCCAGCAGCTGTTCCAGGCTGCTTAAGGCTTCGGAAGAAGCCTTTATTCTATCTAATGATTTCCAGTCAGCCCGCTGCAAAAATTTTAAAAGGCTAAAGGCTTCTCCGGAAAGCATAAAATCTGTTTTTAAAAATCCGGCACAATCATGGCATAAAACCCCGCCTTCAGCCAGGTTAAACCTGGTAGTCAGGTTTTTTTGCCCACAGGCAGCACACGCTTCTAATACCGGCCTATACCCCAATTCCTGAATAAGACGTATTTCAAAATATCTTATGACAAGGCTCTTAGCTCCCTTATCATTTATATAGTTTAAAACCTGCAAGGTTTCATTATAAAGCGGCCCCAAAGGAGCCCTTTCCACCAGTGATTTATCCAGAAGTTCCATAATATAAGCTGTATATAAAGTACTGCCCAAATCTTCCCGAATACGGGGATAAAAATCCAAAAGCCTGCCCTGGGTAATAAGATCTAAATCCCGTCCCCGGCTTAAATACAAAAAAGAGTGCGTAAAAGGCTGCAGAACTGCCCTGAGGCTGCTTTTCGGCTTTTTCACCCCCTTAGCCACCGCCCTTATTTTACCTTCCCGCTCGGAAAAAATAGTAACCAGCTTGTCGGCATCCTGATAATCTAAACTTTTAAGGATTATGGCCCTGCTTCCATAATACATCTCGTTTCCCCCATAAGACATCAAATGCCGTAAAAGGTTCATTTACTACCCAGGTTGGAATTCTTAGCCTCTCTTCTATTTCTTTCGCATAATCCCCAGCACTTTTCCTGTCCGCATACTTATAGTCAAAGGCCAGATATATCTTGTGTACATCGCTCAGATTAAGCTTTTTAATGCATTTTATAAAACTATCTATATTTTCATAATATCCTTTTCCTATATAAGCAAACACTACACCATTTACTTTGCTTATCCGGTTCTCGGCACAAGGATAAAAAGGAGAAAAAGGCTGCCTTTGCGTTTCTGCCTTATTCCAGGCTTTTAAAACTATATGGGCCAGATTTTTTTCTTCTTTCACTAGAGCCCAGCGGGGAACAGATACAATCAGCGTATGTTTTAGTCCTGCTTCCTTAGCCAGATAGACTATCGTTTCCGTCTTTATAGCATCCTGCATATAACTGTGGGCGGCATATCCTTTTATCTCCGGTATAATTATAACATCAGGAGCCATCCCCAAAGTAGGCAAATGATGTCCCCCATCAAAAACTACTATCCGGTAAGCCCTATTATACATTTTAGCTGTCAATGACTTTCCATAAGGAGTAGTATGCAGGGAATCTAAAATAGAACATTCTACTACTGCGGTATATCCCTCTTCCAGAGCCTTATAAACTTCCTGCAAACCAGCCTGCTTTTTTCCCGGAAGCAGAACTTTTATCTTAATCTTCTCCTCACCTAAATCACGCAGTCCCTGTCCGTAAATAACCCGGGGCTCCACCCTTTTTCCTGCCTGATAACCATAAAAAGCCAAAAAACTTTGGTACCATTTGTTCTGAATCCAGGTATCCGGATAATGCACAGCCAGGTAAGTATAAAAAGATAATAAAATAAGCCCAAGGCAGGCTGTCTTTTTCACCATATAAAATCGTACTCCTGTAAAAAAACTCCTTTATCCCATAAAAAAAGGGGATATTCTCCCCTCTTCCCCTTATCATCTACAACCCCAGCACCGCAAGTGGATTGCTGGTCCCCAGCCGCTCTGCTCCTGCCTCAACCAGTTTTAAAGCCCAGTCTTTTCCCTTTATACCTCCACTGGCTTTTATCTTTAAAGCCTCACTCTTGCTGACTCTTATTATTTCTATATCCCTTAAACTAACTCCCCGGCTGGCAAAGCCGGTAGAAGTTTTTATAAAATCAGCCCCGGTTTCACTTACCAGCCGCGTTACCACTTTAAGCTCTTCTTCACTGAGCAGGGCAGTCTCCACAATCACTTTGAGCGCAAAAGAAAAATCCTGTTTTAGGCTTAATACTTCCTTAATCTCTTTTTTAACTAGTTCATAGTCGCCATCTTTAAAAGCCCCGACATTCATCACCATATCTAGTTCCAAAGCTCCTTTTTTAAGCATTTCCTCAGCCTGTATCCTCTTCATCCGGGAAGTTTCTGCCCCTAAAGGAAACCCGATCACCGTACAGGGCTTAACCGGAGTCCCTTTGAGAAGCGATGCTGCCAGAGCAAGCCGGTAAGGATTTACACAAACAGCTGCCATGTTATATTTTACGGCATCCAGACACAATTTTTCTATATCCTCTGCCCTAGCCTCAGCTTTTAGATTGGTAGCATCAATATATTCTGCCAGCCTAAGCATAATATTATCTACTCCCCGTCTTACAGTCTAAAACCTAGTTGCCGCAGATTAGCTTCATTATCCCGCCAGTTTTTCTTAACCTTTACCCATAAATCGAGATAAACCGGCATCCCCAGCATAAGCTCAATATCTTTGCGGGCCATTTCGCCTATATTTTTGAGCATCTGGCCATTACGGCCTATAATTATGCCTTTCTGGGAATCCCTTTCGGTATATATAACTGCTCTTATATAAGATTTCCTGCCCTGTTCATTCTTAAATTCTTCCACTTCTACCGCAATAGAATGCGGCACTTCATCCCGCGTAAGGAGCAAAACCTTTTCCCTGATAAGCTCAGAAACTATAAAAGATATGGGCTGATCGGTAAGATCTTCTTCCGGATAGTAAAGAGGCCCTTCCGGCAAAAAGGCAAAAGTTTCTTCTAAAAGCTTATCTACATTGCTGTTCTGGTAAGCTGATATAGGAATCACCCGGGTAAAGAGCATCTCCCGCGTAAACTTCTCAATATGTTCCTCTATCTGTTCATCCGTAGCCAGGTCTATCTTGTTTACCACCAAAAATACAGGTACTACGGCATTTTTCAGCTGTTCGATTATAAATTGGTCTCCACTGCCAAACGGTTTAGTAACATCGGTCACAAAATATACCAGGTCAACATCTTCTATACTGCGGGTCGATACCTTTACCATATATTCCCCCAGCAGGTGTTTAGGTTTATGAATACCTGGAGTATCAACAAATATGATCTGCCCTTCGGCACAGGTATATATGCCTTGAATGCAGGTCCTTGTAGTCTGGGGTTTTTCCGACACTATGGTTATCTTTTTGCCGATTATGGTATTTATCAAAGTAGATTTCCCTACATTTGGTCTGCCTACTATACTAACAAATCCTGATTTCACTTATATTATCCCTCCTGTTTATCTAAACAAAAAGCGGTTGGAAACAAATCCCGCAGTGAAAACTCCTGATAAAAATTATTCTCATCTGCCACTACAACTTTCAGCTCCGAAGCAAATTCGGATAGAACCTGCAAACATGCTCCACAGGGATAAGCAAAACCACTTCCTGAACTTACTACGCAAATCCCTTCCCAATCCAGCTCACCTTCACTTACAGCTTTAAAAACAGCTACCCTTTCCGCACATACGGTAAGTCCATAGGAAGCATTCTCAATATTGGCTCCTTTATATACCCTTCCCTTTTTGGTCAACAAGGCAGCTCCTACCTTAAAGCGAGAATAAGGAGCATAAGCATATTTCTGCGCCTCCCGCGCCTCTTTTATCAGCAGTTTTATGTCCATATTACGCTATCCTTTCACCTTTTTATAATTATCCAAATATGCGGCCCAAAAATTATGAATCCCATTATGACAGCCAGCAAAGCACTTAAAAAAACAGCTCCTGCCGCCACATTTTTAGCGGCCTTGGCTAAAGGATGATAATGGTCAGTAACCAGATCAACCACCCTCTCCACAGCCGTATTTATCATTTCTGCTGTTAATACCGAAGATATAGTCAGTACCAGCAATCCCCATTCCAGACGGCTAATTTTAAAAATACCACCAAGTCCCAGGGCTAAAACAGCTGCCCCCAGGTGAATTTTCATATTTCTTTCTTTTATGACCGTTTCTTTAAGCCCGGAGAGAGCATAAACAAAACTTTCCTTTAAATTTCTAGCTTTCATGGTCTTATTACCTTTCCAGGTTTAACTCCTTCATTATCCTTTCTTCTTTATCCCGCATAATCTTTCTACTCTCTTCATCCTCATGATCATAGCCCAGCAAATGCAGCATGCCGTGGGCAACCAGATAGCCTAATTCCCTCTCTAAACTATGCCCGTATTCCCTGCTCTGCATAAAGGCCTGTTCCAAAGATATCACTATATCTCCCAGCAGATCAGCTTCTTCTTCCAGAAAATCCGGTTCCTCTTCTCCTCTTTCCTGCATAGCAAAAGAAAGCACATCCGTAGGCTTGTCCTGTCCTCGATACTGGAGATTAAGCTGATGGATAAAAGGATTATCAGTTATAAGCACACTTACTTCTCCGTCTTCCCGTCCTTCCAGACGGGCTGCGCATAATATAACCTTCTCCACCATAGTTTCCATTTCTTTGGTAAACGGGATCTTATCCTGGCTATTGGTTATCATTATTTCCATCCCATCCGCTCCTCTTCAGTTCTTTAGCTATATTTTCCGGGTATTCTATTCTTTTGTGATAAATGCCATCTAAAACTTTACAAAAAGCTTCTGCCGCCACATTCAAATCTCTGAAGGTCAGCTCGCACAATTCTAACTGTTCATCATCAAGTTTTTCTTTTATTATTTTGTGCACCATAGCCTTAATTTTTTCCGGCGTAGGACCAGCAAGTGATCTGACGGCTGCTTCCACCGAATCAGCCAGCATGACCAGGGCTACTTCCCGGCTCTGGGGGCGTGGCCCTTCATAGCGGAAGCTTTCCTCACTAACCTCACCTTCTGCATGCTCTTCCAGAGCCCGATTGTAAAAATAACGCGCCAAACTGGTACCATGATGCTGTTCTATAAAATCCATAATAACTTTCGGAAGCCTTGCTTCTCGGGCCAGCTCCAGCCCTTCTCTTATGTGCGAAGTAATAATAAGAGCACTTAGAGCCGGAGCAATCTTAGCATGGGGATTTTCTCCCCCCCGCTGATTTTCGATAAAGTATTCCGGCCTTTTGAGTTTACCTATATCATGATAATAAGCTCCTACTCTTACCAGAAGAGGATTAGCCCCTACCGCTTCCGCAGCTGCTTCGGCTAAATTGCCTACCAGGAGGCTGTGATGATAAGTACCCGGGGCTTCTAAAAGCAGCCTTCTTAAAAGAGGCTGATTAGGATTAGACAGTTCTAAAAGCCTTATCATACTGGTTATGGAGAAAGCAGTTTCCAGATAAGGCAAAGCTCCTATCATTAAAACAGCCGAAAGCAAACCATTTATCGCTCCAATAATAACTCCGGTAAAAACTAATTTTAAACTCACATTTCCACTTATAAATATTAAGGTTATTATAGTCAGTATATCAGCCAGGGCTACATAAATACCTGCTTTAGCCAGATCAGAAGTCTGGCTCAGCTTATAAACCCTGAAAACCCCAACCGTACCGCCCACAAAAGCTACAATGGCATAAAAAAGCTGATTGCCTTCCGTAAGCAGTCCCACATAGAGGGCCATAATCATGGTCATAAAATAAGCCAGGCGGTTATCCAAAAGCATAGCTATAAGCATAGAACCTGCAGCTACTGGTGCCGCATAACCCATGAGATTATTAAGCTCCGGTTTATCACCTATCTTTATTATGGTCAAAAACCTGGTAATAAGTAATATAAGGACAAAAATCAAAGCTATTAAAAGAAGTAAAGATGAGTTTTCATAAATCTCCTTATAATAGCGGCGCAGAAACTGGATTATAAGCCAGAAGGTAATAAGTACAAAAATCCCTGTCCCTACCAGGGTTAAGGGATAGCTTTTACTCCTCTGGAGGCCTAACTGTTCTAGTATAGATATCTGTTCTTCCGTAACCCGGTCTCCTTCACGAACAATGATTTCTCCCGCTTTAATAGTTTTCTGTACGGGCTGGACTGCTTCTACTGCCTCTTGTATAGCTTTTTCCGTAGCCTCCTGGTTGTAAATCATATTCGGGCGCATAAAGCCATAAGCAGTAATCTTCATTATTTCCTTGGCCTGTTTGGTATAAAAAAGGCCGTCTATTTCTTTTTCTATCCCCTTTATAGCATCGGGAAGAGCTTCTTCGGTTATAGGCTTCTGCAGCGCATTATAAATAAGCGACCATATAACCTGCTGTATTTCGGATAAATTATCACTCCCGGTTTGTACAATATAGCGGGCCAGCTCATAATAAGAGATGGCAGGACGAAAATCTTTTCCGGCCACTGCACCTGCTAGAAGTTTTTTTATCTTTTCTTCTTTATCTTCATCCCGGCTTTGTAAAACCTGATTTAAGTTAGCGTAAAAATTGTCAATTTCCGTTTTGGCATTGGCAATGGCAAAATTATCTTCCTGATATACCTTCTGCACCTTGCTGGCCGCCTGTTCTCTAAGCTCTGCCGTCTTCTTTTCGTCAATAACAACAGTCGTAACATTAGACTGTATGTCCCGCGGAGCTACTTCATCCGGTTTTAAAGAAAGCTGTTTAGGGCTAAAATTACTGAAAAGAATAGTAATAGTTATGCCGAAAAACACTAAAACCCCTATTATCTTCTGCACTCGGGGACTAGTAAAAAAACTGCGCAGACGACATGACCCTGCATTTAAAAAATCCTTTAGCATAGATACTCTCCCTTAAAAAGGCTCTCTTAATTATTTATCCTGCCTTAAATCTTTGGCTTCATAAGCTTCATAAGCATCTATAATCTTCTGCACCAGAGGATGTCTTATGACATCTTCCTTGGTCAGATACTGAAAAGCTATGCCTTCTACATTTTTAAGTATTTTTTGAATTTCAATCAAGCCGGAATATTCTTCCTTGGGTAGATCTACCTGGGTTACATCTCCGGTTATCACCGCTTTGGAGCCAAAGCCTAATCTGGTCAGGAACATCTTCATCTGCTGGGGTGTCGTATTCTGAGCTTCATCTAAAATGATAAAAGCATTGTTTAAAGTCCTTCCCCGCATATAAGCTAAAGGAGCTATCTCAATAATATTTTTTTCCAAATAGCGCTGGGTAACATCTACGCCTAAAATATCAAAAAGCCCATCATATAAAGGTCTTAGATAGGGATTAACTTTTTCAATAAAATCTCCCGGTAGAAAACCTAGTTTTTCTCCCGCTTCGACGGCAGGACGCACCAGTATTATCCTTTCCACTTCCCGGTTTTTCAAAGCCCGCACCGCCATAACTGCTGCCAGGTAAGTTTTGCCCGTACCGGCAGGTCCTATACCGAATACTATATCATTTTCCAAAATAGCTTCGATATATTTTTTCTGTCCCAAAGTTTTAGCCTTTATAGGTTTTCCCCGGGCAGTTTTCAAAAGCGTTCCCGAAACGATATCCTGGTGTCTAGCCTTGTCTCCGCATCTTATAAGGTGACGGTAATAATTTATATCATTAATACTTATCTGCCCTTCACTCTCTACCACGTCCATAAGCCGGTGGAGCAGTTCATACGCTTCCTCTACTTCTTCTTCACTGCCCCGTATATATATTTCTCCACCCCGGGCAAATATATCAGCTGAACAAATATCATTTATATAGCGCAAATTTTCATCATTTACCCCAAAAAAAGCAGCCGCTTTATGGTTATCATGAATAGATATTCTCGCTTCTCTTTCGGTCAAAAAACAATCCCCCTATTGGCAAAGAGATTATATCTCATTTATTATATCATGCTACATTTAAATTACCAATTTGCCAAGTTAATCTTTTTCTCTATAGGCTGGCAAACAGCTATATTTTCTATCACTTCTGCCTGGGCTTTAACCCTTATGATCGCATCACCCGGAGTAGAAATCACCTCGGTTTTGGTCTCCAGCCTTTTGGCTTGCCTGGGCAATTCAGCTTTTAAAGCCTTAAGCGCCTTTTGCCGGGCTATTTTTAAAGCTTCTTCTTCGGAGTAAACCGTAGTCTTTTTCATTTCTTCAAGCCAGACTTCTTCCCCCCATCCCCAATCTCCCCAGGGAGTCTTAATAAACTTGCCCCTTTTTTTCCTGGTAGCCATTACAAAATCCGGCTTTTTATCCCCTTTAAGCCAAAATATCTTCTCTCCCGCCTTAAAATAAAACCGCTGATACGATTTTCCCGTAAGGAGCACCTCTTCCTTTTTAAGCGGACATTCCCCATAACCTTCGTACCATACCCTGGCCTTGACCTCACCGCGGGCTCTTACCGTATAAGGCTTAAGTTCTTCTAAAGGAATATCCTCATCCTCTTCTTCCTGCAAATCATAATGGGGAAAAACAATACCTGATATAAGTATATCCCCTTTAGCCACTACATCTCCTATCTTAACACTAGGTTCTCCCTGCAAAACCAGCATATCACATACAATCCCATCGCGGGAGGCTACCAGATGGCAAGGGGTATTGGCATTCTCATCAGGCAAAATCTTTTCTACCACTTCTATATTAGCCTTAACTCCCCTTATATCAACCTTCACATAGGAAAGCTGGCTCAAATCCTTTAATAACCCTTCCTCTACTTCACTGCGCTTAAAACTCCATTTAGGCGCTCCCTCATACAATCCGTATTTAGCAGCTATTATAAGTATCTTATTTTTATCTACCTTTTGATTACCGCTCACTTCTAAAGTCCATACAAATGAAGACAGAAAATACAAAGCCAGTATAAAAACTAGAGCTCCTACTATAAACCCCAGCCGTCTTCTTATAATTCCCCGCCACAAATAAAAGCCTTTTTCTTCTACTACTTCCAGTTCGTACCCGTTTTCTTCGGCTATGTGTTTTAAAGCTTCAAAACCGCTATCCCTTACCCTGAATTCTATCCGGTCTCCAACTTTTCTGATGCCCCAGATATATATACCTCTAGCTGAGGCCATGTTTATTACCCTCTCCTGCCTTTTCCCCTGCAGGCGAACCTTTTTTATTCCTCCTACCAGATCAAAAAAGCGGATAGCCAAAATATCCCCCCTTAATCCATAAATCGCACCAGGTAAATCTCCCCCGTTATGCTCATTTCTTCAGCCAGGAGCGCTTTTATGACCATATCCCTACCTTCTATTTCTAAAAAACCGCGGATAAGATTTATCCTGATACGATGCGGGCTGTATTCGATAATACCTCGGTGATTTTCCAGATAAAGCTCATCTCTCCCGACAATAGTTATTTTAGGAAGATCTAATACCAGGTCTTTTGGTATAGCAAAAAAATCAGTCATTATTTTGTTAACTAATTCCTTGCGCTTACTCATTCTCTTACCTCCAGTTTTAAGAGCAGATAGCTAACTTTTCCTAACAAATATATTCGAAGTAAGCCCGCTAAATTACAAAAACCGGGTAACAGATGCCTATCTGTTACCCGGCTGAGTAGAAAAAAGGCCCGTCAACTATATCCAATCAAAGCGCCTGGCCTGAAATCTCAATTCATCTCTAAAGTCAGGATGGGCTATATTTATAAGCTCCTTAACCCGTGCCGAAACTCCTTTATAACGGAGATGAGCTACCCCATATTCAGTTACCACATATTCCACATCATTGCGGGAAGTAGAAACAATAGTCCCGGAGGGTAAAAAGGGCACAATGCGCGATTTCAGTTTTCCTTCCTTATCCGTAAAAGTGGAATTCAAGGCAATTATGCTCTTTCCCCCTTTCGAATACTTGGCCCCTACGACAAAATTAACCTGTCCTCCCGTCCCGCTGTACTGTTTATGCCTTATCGACTCCGAAGCCACCTGGCCCGTTAGATCTATCATCAACGCATTATTTACCGAGATCAAGTTGTCATTTTGTCCAATAATGTAGGGATTATTGTTATATTCTACTTCTGTAAAAATTATATCTTCATTATGGTCAACAAAATCCCATAGCTTACGATCTCCCACGCAAAAGGTGGCTAGAACCTTGCCGGGATAAAAGTTTTTACGCACTCCATTTACCACCCCTTTTTCCATCAATTCCTTGAAAGAGTTCTGCACCACTTCGGTATGAGCTCCCAGGTCTTTTTTATCTTTCAAAAAATAACCAATAGCATTAGCCAATCCGCCCAGGCCTAATTGAATAGTAGAGCCGTCAGGAATCATATCGGCAATATAATGGGCTATGCTGCGTTCTACTTCAGTAATAGGAATATCCCCTATCTCGGTCAATTCTGCATTGCTCTCAATAATATAATCTACTTCTGAAACATGGATCTTAAGGTCATCTCCATTAAGCCAGGGAGTACCTGGATTAACCTCCACGATAACCAGTTCCGCTCTCTCTATAGCCCTTTTAGGCACCAATCCCCCAAAACAGGACCGGTTCATATATCCTTCTTCATCCGGAGGAGTCACTACCATAACAGCCACATTAGGCTTTTTCCGATCCATCCACAGCCCCATCTCATTGAGATGCAAAGGTACATATTCTGCTGTCTTCCACTCCATGCATATCCTTTCTACCGGACCCACAAAAGGAGTTTCAATATGAAAACTCTCTTTAAATTGCGGCTGCATATAATCATAAAGCTTGAGAGCCAATCCCAGACATATGGTAACATTGCGCAATTCTTCTGCCCGTTTTCCCAGGGCAACAGAAAAATCATGCGGAATACAGTGCCCCCCAGGCATGACAATAACATCATTGCTTTTTATAAGTTTTACTACCTCTTCTGCTGTCGTCAGCTTGCTCTTATACTCATCCCTCCAGGAAGTATATCTCTTTACTTCTTTTTCCATTTTATCCACTTTACATTCCCCCTTTCCCTTTTCCTCATAGGGAATGCAAATTTTATGCCATCTTGTGAAGGTAAGAAAAATCTTTTTTAGCAAATATATAAATTAGAAATAATTGTCTCAAAATTCATACATTTTATAAGACAAGCTGTATAATTATATTTTTCTGAATATTGAAATTGATACACCTTGTATTAATATTCAGACAATTTTTAGTCTTGTTTAATCAATTCTTTCTTCCAGCCCATATTTATTTATTTTGTAATAAAGAGTGCTGCGGCTGAGTCCTAACAAGGCAGCAGCTTTGGTTTTATTGCCTCCTGCCCAGGCCAAAGCTTTGCGGATAGCCTCTTTTTCCGCTTCTCTTTTGGTCATCTTTAAATTCAGGTTCTCTTCCACTCTAAGCCTTCTCTTCAAGTCTGATCTGTCTTCCCGGGACCAGACAATATCCTGAACCTTTATCAGTCCATTTTTGCGTTTTACACAGGCCCTCTTAACAACCGCCTCTAATTCTCTTACATTTCCCGGCCAGCTATAATGGTAAAAAAGCTTTAAAACCTCTTCTTCTATTCCTTCTATCTGGTTTCCTGTTTCACGGTTATACATATCTATAAAATGTTCGCAAAGAAGCTCTATGTCTCCCAGCCGCTCCCGCAAAGGAGGAATATAAATAGGAAAAACCTCCAGCCGGAACAAAAGGTCTTGCCTGAATTTCCCTTCCTCTACCAGTTTTTTTAAATCAACATTGGTAGCCGATATAACCCGTACATCAACATGAACTGTATCTACTCCCCCTACCCTTTCAAACTCCTTTTCCTGCAAAACCCTGAGCAGTTTGGCCTGGGACAGGGGTGAAAGCTCTGACACCTCATCTAAAAATATACTCCCCCTGTGGGCCAGTTCAAATTTGCCTATCTTTCCTTTTTTGCTGGCCCCCGTAAACGCGCCTTCCTCATAGCCAAAAAGCTCACTTTCCAGCAGAGCTTCCGGTATGGCGGCACAATTCACCCTGATCAGGGGATATTCCCGCCGGCTGCTTTCAAAATGCAGGGCATGGGCAAAAAGTTCCTTTCCCGTGCCTGTTTCCCCATAAATACATACCGGTATGCTGGAAGAAGCCACCATTCTCACCTTTTCCTTGGCTTCTAAAATAGCCTCACTTCTCCCTACAATAGATGCCAGTGAGTATTTAGCCATAGAACCTGATGGGGGTTTTTCCTTCTTACCTGTTTCCAAACTCGAAAAAACAGCAGCAATTTTGTGCGCAAATTTTAACACTTCCTCATGATATCTGAAGATGCTAAAACCTGCTGCCCCTATAATCTGGCCATTAGCGGTTATAGGTATGCGGGATACTACCTGCGATTTACCATTATATTCCCATATATCGGCAATTATAGGAACCCCTTTTTCCAAAACCTCCAGCATACGCGTATGGGGAAACACCTCATCTACCCTTTTGCCTACTACCTCTTCTTTCTTCAAGCCGGTTTCCCGGGCATAATTATCAGTAAACACCCTTATGATGCCTTTTTCATCAATAATCAAAGCTCCGTCAAATTCATTAAAAATAGTCTCAATTATCTTAAAATACTCCGGAGGCAGCTTGCTGAGTTTCACCCCATTTCCCCCTCCCTTTTTACCCTCTGGTTCAATTATATCATTTTATAATATTATAGTTCTTCTTTCATCACAAAATAAAATAAAAACCAGCAAACATAAAGGGGACAGTTGTATTTAAACTGTCCCCCAGCCAAACTACTCGACAAGATAATTTATAAATTCCTGCTCAGGCATGGGGCGGGTCCAAAAGTAGCCCTGCCCATAATGGCATCCCCAGTCTTTTAAAACCTTAACCTGACCCTCTTCTTCTACCCCTTCGGCCACTACTTCTATTCCCAGCGCCTAGGCTATGGAAATAATAGCCCTTATAATCATGCTCTCGCGGGGGTTAAAAATGTTTTTCACAAAACGGCGGTCAATTTTCAGCTTATCAACTTCCAGATTAAGGAGCATATCCAGTGAAGAATAGCCAGTTCCAAAATCGTCCATGGCCACACTTATGCCCAAAGCCTTGATCCCTTTTAAATTTTCCTCTATGATTTCCATATTCCCGCCGGCTACCCTTTCCGTAATTTCAAATTCCAGCTGCTCACCATCAATGCCAAACAGGTCCAAAATCTCCTTTACTTCGCCGGCAAACCATGGATTTTCCAGCTGCTTTAAAGAAATATTCACCGCTAGAGAAATCTTTTGCCCTTTAGCCTCCCAAAGTTCCTTTATAAACCGGCATGATTCCCTTATCACAAAATCGCCGATGTCGTGAATCAAGCCCGTCTCTTCGGCCAGCGGTATAAATTTTTCCGGAGATACTTCTCCCATAACATCATTTCTCCAGCGCAGAAGCACTTCCGCCTTCCTTATCCCACCCTCTTTAAGATCAACAATGGGATGAAAGCAAAGGCTTAGTTCATCCTTTTCCAGAGCATGGCGCAGACAGTTATATATAAAAAACCTCTCTTTAACCTCCTCCTCCATTTCCGGAGCAAAAAACCTTATGCGGGGCATCAATTTTCCTGTATCCCCTTTAGCCTTATACATGGCTATATCCGCCCTTTTTATAAGGGTGTCGGCATCCTCCCCGTCTTCCGGATAAAAAGCTATGCCTATACTGGCGGAAACAAAAAAATTTCTCTCTTCTCTTTTAAAAGGTTTATTGCTGATAACTTCGATAATATGGCAGGCTATAGTATAGATTTCTTCCTTTTCCACCCCATTCTCGATAAGGATTACAAACTCATCGCCTCCATAACGGGCAATCAAACTTCCTGCCGGCAGGCTTTGCTCTATTTGGCCGGCTATATCCCTTAAAAGCTCATCTCCTGCCTGATGTCCCAGAGCATCATTTATCTCCTTAAAATGGTCCAGGTCTATAAAAAGCAGGGCAAATTTTCTCCCTTCCCCCTTTCGGCACAGGCTTTGCAGGCGCTCCCTGAAAAATCTCTTGTCATATACTCCGGTAAGGTAGTCCCTTACCGGAGTAAAATTAAGCGCCGGCTTTAAATTCCCCGGCCCATCAAGATTGATGATGGTAGCCAGAAAAAATTCACCCTGCCGGTATATAGCTACCTCGGTCCAAAAGCCTCCTTTTTCTGCCCCCTGTAAAAACCAGCGGGTGCGAAAAAAGCCTTCTTCTTCCGCTCGGCTTAAGGCTTCGCTGACTTTTATCCCGGACTCTATTCCATCCGGCTGCCGGGGAGGCAGAAAAGAAAGCAGCGTTTTCCCCTCTATGCTTCCTTTAGGGATGCCGAAAAGCTGAGCCCCTTTATCATTGCTCAGCACGATTTTGCCTTCCTGGAGCACATAAAAAGGGAGGGGGAAATATTCGATAAGCTCTTTATAGGCATCTATGAATTTATCCATCTCTCATCTCCTCCCCTGGCTCAGCAAAGTGGTGATTAAACTTTAAACCGTTCAACAGTACGCAGCATATCCTCGGAAATAGCAGCCAAAGCCTGTGCCGTGGCAGTCAGTTCCTGGGAAGAAGCGCTCATCTCTTCCGAAGATGCCGCTACTTCTTCCGTAGCCGCTGAATTTTCTTCGGTTACGGCACTTACCTGCTCTACCCGCTGCATTACTTCGTCTTTGGATTTTACAATCTCATCCATGGCCTGATAGGTCTTTTCCATAAGCGGAGCAATGTTTTCTACCGCTTCCAGTATATCGGCAAAAGATTTTACCGCTTTTTCCACCGATGCGGTCTGTTCTTGTACTGAACCTTCTACGGTGCGGGAAGTAGCTATGACATCATCGGTATCCCGGGTTATGGAGTTTACCAGGTGGATGATTTTTTCCGTAGAGTTCTTGGATTCTTCCGCTAATTTGCGCACTTCTTCGGCTACTACGGCAAATCCCCGCCCGTGTTCCCCGGCCCGGGCTGCTTCTATGGCCGCATTAAGGGCTAAAAGGTTGGTCTGCTCGGATATGCCTGATATTATTTCGGTTATGCCGCTTATCTCTTTTACCGATGAGGTCAAGGTTTCTACCTTGTTTACTACTAAAGCAAAAGCCCTGCTTATTTCTTCAATGGATTTTACCAGTTCATCCATCGCCTGTTTGCCTATATTGGCCTTGTTTTCCGCATCTTCGGTTTCTTCTTTTACATTCTGCAGCTCTTTATATACATTTTCGATGTTGGAAGTAAGCTGATTCAGGGAATTTACAATATCGGCCAGATCCTGCGCCTGGCTGGTTGCCCCTTCCGCCACCTGCTGCATGGTGATGGCAAGTTCCTGGGAAGAAGCTGACAATTCTTCCGAAACAGCAGCTAAAGTCTGGGACTGTCCGGTTACTTTGGCGGCATTGTCTTTTACTTCGGCTAAAGCCTGTTTCATATTTTTTATGACCTGTGCCAGGAAGCGGTTCATCTGGGCAAATTCGTTATTTCCATCCTCCTCTAAATCTACCGTGAAATCATAGTTGGCAACCTTATCTAAAGCATCATTCATCTGTGCCATATAGCCATTCATAAGCCGGCGCAGGATAAGGGTTAATACTATTAAAACTAATATTAAAAGCACCGTTATGCCGGTAAATAAATTCTTAGCCCCGGCATAAAGCTGGTTGGCCTCTTTGACTTTTTGGTCGGCAACCCGGGCATTCAACTCGACCAGAGCGTTTATATGGTTCTGGGTTTCAGCCGCATAGGCATTAAATGCCGCTATATCTTCAGCAATTGCTCCTGCCCCCTGTTGGAGGCTGGCCATTACCCGGGAAGCATGTTCCATATAGGTATTGTAATTCTGCTCGATTTTGTCAAATAGAGCTCTTTCTTCCGGAGATAAATCATAGCTGCGGTAAGTATCGAGGATGGCCTTAAGAGAGGCTCTTTTCTCCTCAATCTGGGAAGCTGCCTTCTCGTCATAGGAGTTGGAGTAAATCATTTTCGTTATATCTAGCCTTATTATGTAGAATTCAGTTTCCATTTCTTTTAATTTTAGCGATACCAGCATGTTTTTTTCATAAAGCCGGTTCATGTCATTACTTAGGATTTTCATCTCTTTAAGAGCAGAGTAGGAAAGATAAGCCAGGGCTAGCGAAGTCAGGAGGAGTAAAAATAAGAGCAGAGAGCTGACCTTAATATTCTTTAAAAAGTTACGGCTTTTGGTTATTTTAATACTTCCATCTCCACTACCTGCTGACATCCTATCTACCTCCCTCAACATAATCTCCACCTGTATACAGGCACAATCTACTACCATTTTACCAAAAAAAAAAAAAAAAAAACTAATTAAACCGGGTTATAATGGCTATAAAACTTTTTAGATAAAAGCAACCGCCACTATGCTAGCCAGAAAAGATATGATGACCAATCCGGTGATTATATATACCAGTTTTTTGCGGTTCCGATTCATAAAACTCATCCTGCACTTCCCCCTTTTGCCAATTAAAAAGTCTGGTAAATCGACGGCGATTTTACCAGACTTTGACTGCTTTAGGACAGCATTTCTTTTACCATTTCATTTACTACCCTGCCATCGGCTCGGCCTTGAATTTTAGGCATCAGAACCTTCATAACCTTGCCCATATCTTTAGAGCTCGTAGCTCCTGCTTCGGCGATAGCCTCCTCTACCATTTTCCTGAGTTCTTCTTCACCTAGCTGCTCGGGGAGATATTCCTCTAAAATGCGTATCTCTTCTTTCAACTGCTCTACCATTTCCAGGCGACCAGCCCTTTCATAATCGGCAATGACATCCTGGCGCTTCTTCATTTCCCGCCTTATAAGCTGGATAAGTTCTTCCTCAGTAAGCTCGCGCTTTTTATCGATTTCCATCTCCTTCTGCGCAGCCCTCACCATTCGTATAGTGGCCAGCCTTATCTTCCCAGCTTCTTTCTGTTTCATTGCCTCCTTCATATCATTAAGCAGTCTTGCATTGAGAGACAAAGGATTACCTCCTTAGTATTTTTTCTTCCTGCGGGCAGCTTCTGATTTTTTCTTTCTGCGTACACTTGGTTTCTCATAGTGCTCGTGTTTTCTTATTTCCTGCATAACACCAGCCTTCTGGCAGCTGCGCTTAAACCTTTTAAGAGCACTATCCAGAGACTCGTTTTTGCCTACTCTTACTTCGCTCATCATATCCCTCCCCTCATCAACTAGGTGTAAATAAATGCTTTTCTATTTTACTATTCATAAGCAGCATAGTCAAGATTAGCCCGGCGGCCAGGCAAAAGCTCTTCCTCCTAACAGGTGGTAATGGATGTGGAATACGGTCTGCCCACCCCAGCTTCCGCAGTTATTGACCAGGCGGTAGCCATTTTGATTAAGGCCTAACTTTTTAGCCAGTTTAGAGGCGGTAAGCTGGATATGCCCCATAAGTTCCAAATCCTCATCCGTTACCGCATCCAGAGAGGCTATATGCTTTTTCGGTATTATAAGTATATGCACCGGAGCTACCGGATTAATATCTTCTATGGCCATAATCTTTTCATCTTCATACACAATTTTAGAATTCATTTCTTTGGCCACTATTTTGCAAAATATGCAGTCTGCCATCGCCTTCTTTTCACCTCCTGCTCATATTTTATACCTGGTAAGTTCTAAATTATACCATATATTATGATTTTACCAGATAACCGCGCATAAGGGAATTCCTTCCCCAGGCATAAACCTGCTTACAGCTGGGCAGATAAAACTTTCTTATGCAGATAATCACTGCCGGCTATCATGGAAAGCATCTGGGCATCACGCAGATATTTCTCTGCCGGGTGGCCGATAAGAAAGCCCAGTCGGCCTATAACATCAACAGCAGTAGAAGTAACCTGCTGGGCTACCTGGGTGGCGTAAAGCCTGGCCATACCTGAAACCCGGGCATAATTTTCATCGGCATCTATGCAATAAGCAGCGCGCATGACAGAAAGCCTGGCAGCATCAATCTGGGTCGACATATCAGCCAGGGTAGAAGATACATAATATTTGGAAGGGGAACTGGTACCCAAAAGCGAATTATTGCGGGCAACTTTAAGTGCCAGATTGTAAGCAGCCTTGGCTATCCCTACCCCCATCGCTCCCAGTAACGTGCGGTTAAGGTCAAAGGTCTGTAAAAGCAAAAGATAGCCACTGCCTCTTCTCCCCACCGCATAAGCAGCAGGTATTTTAACCTTATTAAAACCTAATTTTACGGTATGACAGGTTCTAAGCCCCATCTTATGCAGAACTTCTTTTATCTCTATGCCTTCACTATCTCCTGGCAGAACAAAAAACTGCAAGCTCGATTTATGGCGGGAATCCTCGTCTCGTGCCAGAAGAAGTATAAAAGAAGCTTCAGCACCATTAATTATGTAATCCTTGCTTCCTTCTATAATTACACTGTCTCCTTCATAGGCAAAAGTAGAAGATATGCGGGTAAGCTCTTCATGCTGCTTTTCCGGCCTTTCCAGATTATAGTCAGGCCGGGCCTCATTTATGGCAATAGCAGCCAGTTTAGGCTTTTTCCCGGTTAAAAGAGGCAAAAATTCTTCTTTTTGCCGCTCACTGCCTGCTATCAGAAGGGGAGTTATAGCATAAATATTCTGTACCACCATGGCAGCTGCTCCGGCACAGCCATAAGCCAGCTCTTCTATTACCGCTGCCGTGGCTACCATGCTTAAACCTCTTCCCCCATACTCTTTAGGTATAAGCGGAGCCAAGAGGTTTTTTTCCGCCAGCATTTCCGGAATAGCCCAATCCTGAATATCATCACCAATCGCATCCAGTTGAAAAGCCCGCGGGGCTATTTTTTTCACGGCCAGTTCATGAACTTCATTTATAAGCTCAATCTCTTCCCTGTTCAGCACAAAACTAGCCATAATTATTTCTCCTTCCTTGCTTTTTAATATAACTGGACAGCCAGAAGATTACGGTGGAACTGTTCGCTCCCGTCCACTATGGAAAGCATTTTGGCATCCCGCATATATATCTCTGCACGGTGGCCGTAAAGATAAGCCTGTCCTCCAATAATCTCCATCGCTCTGGCCGTCACTTCCTGGGCCACATTGCTGGCAATTATCTTGGCCTTGGAAGAAGCCTGAGAATAATCAAGGTCTTGATCCATAAGCCAGCAGGCTAAATGCACGCTTTGCCTCGCAGCATTAATTTTGGTTGCCATATCTACCAGAGCAAAGCTGACTGCACTTTCTTCAAAGAGAGGTCTGCCCATAAACATGCGCTGACGGGAGGCTTCCAAAGCAGCTTCATAAGCAGCCCTGGCCACACCCAGAGACAAGGCTGCTGCCAGTGGGGTTACGCGGTCCAAATTCTGCATAAAAACTAAAAAACCGCTCCCTTTTTTGCCGATAAGATATTTCTCCTTTACCCTCACATTATCAAAAATAACTTCATAGGCCCGGCAATACCTCAGCCCCAGAATCTTGCGCGGAGCTCCCACGGTAATCCCTTCCGTATCCATAGGCAAAATCGCAATTTGCAAGCCTGATCCTTTCTGGGCAGGATTGGTGGATAGGGCTACGGCTATAAAACTGGCAATGCCGGCATTCATAACATAATCTTTTATACCTTTTACTATCAGGTCTCCTTCTTTTATATCTTCTACATTTACCGATGAATGCCTTACATCCATAGCCTCCGGCTGGGCAACCAGTTCTAGATTAGGGCGGTGTTCAATAATAGTGGCTGCGGCCAGCTTGGGAGAAGGAGCTGTCATCTGGGGCAGTATCTCTTTTTTTTGTTCTTCACTGCCCACGGTTAAAAGCGGGCTTACGGCATGCAAATTGGTAAGCAAAACAGCAGCCAGCCCTGCTGAACCTACTGCTATTTCCTCCAGTATCATAGCAGTTGTTATATTCCCCAGACCTCTTCCCCCATACTCGGGAGGTATGTTGGGGGCAACCAGGTTATGCTTGGCCAGCAGGTTTAACGGAGTCCAGTCAAAGTTTTCTGCTTCATCAGTATCATAATTTACCGCTCTAGGTTTAATCTCCTTATCCACCAATTCCCTTACCATCATTACCAGTTCCCGGTCCCCAGGTGAAATAGTGCTCCTAAACATCATTTCCCCCCCTCACTGCGCGTTTTCTGCCAGATAATATAGTCCATAACCGAACGCCTTTTTTCCCGCGGCAGGTCATAGAGGGCATTTATTATCTGCAAAAGCTCTGGTTCATCATCCAAAGCCGAATTAATATTTTTAAGCTCTTCCTTGCGGCTATTTTCGGAAGAGGTACTGGTTTCCAGAAAATACTCAATAGGCTTACCCAAAACTTCCGCAATCTGTTCGAGCTGAGCCAGATATATACGCCTTTTGCCTTTTTCATAATTGGAAAGGGTTGATTGGGCACATCCCAGCATACTGGCCAGCTGTTCCTGGCTTAGCCCGGCTTCTTCTCTTGCCATCTGCAATTTTTTCCCTATCTCTTTATACCCCATCTTCTTCACCTTCCATAATTATGCTGCTCCTGTTGTGATTTATCCGGCACTAAACTGCCATATACCTTTTCGCCTTCCATATAATCCAGTTTAACCTTAACCATCTGGCCTGTATAATCTTCTTCCGATGCAAACTGGACTTCGATATAATTGTCAGTCAGGCCTATATAACTTTTTATACCCCATTTTCTCTCTACCAGCAACATCATTTCCTGTCCCATAAATTTCGAAACGAAATTTTTTCTCTTTTTATCAGCCAATTTGAGCAGTTTCTCGCTTCTTTCATGTTTTTCTTCGGCGGTGACTACATTAGCCATACCAGCTGCCCGGGTTCCCGGTCGGGGTGAATATTTGAATACATGCAGATCATAAAGGGGAAGGCTTTCTAAAAGCTCATAGGTTGCCTGAAAATCTTTTTCTTCTTCCGTAGGAAATCCTACCATAACATCAGCAGTAAAGGCTATTCCCGGAACTTCCCCGGCTATTTTCATAATAAGATCATAATAATACTGCCCGGTATAGTGCCGGTTCATATCTTTTAACACCTTGTCACTTCCGCTCTGCAAAGGGATATGCAGATGGCGGCACAGCCGCTTTTCTTCCTTTATCAGCTGGTAAAGCTCTTCATTTACTTCCAGAGGCTCAATCGAACTCAGCCTTATGCGGTAGTCCGCATCTGTTTCTTGCAGGATAAATTTAAGCAGTCTTACCAGATCCCAGCCGGGAATATCAGCTCCATACATCCCGGTATGTATGCCGGTAAAAACTATTTCTTTATAACCCAGTTTTAAAAGCTGCTCTACTTCCGCCAGAACATCAGCAGGCAGCTTGCTCCTCACCGGTCCCCGCGCATAGGGAACTATGCAGTAAGAACAAAAGCTCTGGCAGCCATCCTGAATTTTTATAAAAGCCCGTGTCCGCTCATGGCGGTAGGTATAAATCACCGGTTTCAGCTTATCTTCCGGCTTAACAGCTGGACTCACAATGCGCCTTTGCCTGTCATGCAGGTATTCCTCCACGATAGCAGCCAGGTTAGGTTTTTCCTTATTGCCCACAATTAAATCTACACCTTCAATCCCTCTCAGCTGCCCGGCATCTATCTGGGCTAAACATCCCGTAACCGCTATTACCGCTTCCCGGTTTCTGCGCCCTGCTCTTCGTATCACTGCCCTTGATTTGCGGTCACTTATATGGGTAACAGTACAGGTATTTATAACATAAATATCAGCCTCCTCGGCAAAATCTACCACCTGGTACCCTCGTTTTAAAAAATCTTCCTTCAAGGCTTCGGTTTCTACCTGATTAACCTTACAGCCCAAAGTGTAAAAAGCAACCTTCAGCAATTTTCCTAACCCCTTTGCCTTTTTTACCCTAAATCTCCTAGCTCATAAAGTATTATGCTGATACCGGCCAAACTGGCTGTTTCCGTACGCAGAATCCGGGGGCCTAACCGGCACAAAATAATTCCTTTTTCTCGCGCCAGATCAGCTTCCCCGGGGGCAAACCCGCCTTCCGGTCCCACCAGCAGGAACACTTCTTCTTTTATCTTATCCCTGTTTTCCTGTAAAACCTTCTTTATTCCGTTATACTGCTCATTTTCGTAAAACATCAAAGCTGGTTTCCCGGCTATAAGTTCCAGCATGTCGCGTAAGGAAATTACCGGCTTTATTTCAGGAATGATATTACGCCGGCACTGCTTACAGGCCTCCAGGGCAATTTGCCGCCATCTTTCTACTTTGCGGGTTTCCTTTTCCCCTTTAAGGGTTACCACCGTCCGTTCGGTTAAAACCGGATATATGCTGTAAACTCCCAACTCTACCGCCTTTTGGATTATCAATTCCATCTTGTCCCCTTTAGGTATTCCCTGTACTAAATTCACCCTAAAAGGAGGCTCATTATCTACCTTTTGCGCCTCTTCGATCCAGGCTACCAGTTTTTTATCCCTTACTCCCTGTAAGAAGGCGTAATACTCCCATCCCTGGCCGTCAAAAAGGGTTATTCTATCTCCCTCTTTAAGCCGTAAAACCTTTTGGATATGATGGGCTTCTTCTTTATCAATAAAAGCTTCTCTTCCTTTAATATTATCCCTGCTAACAAAAAAGCGGTGCATAAGCACCCCCCTTTTAAAGTTAAATAGAAAAATACATCTATTTCCGTATTTTCCTGGCTGCTACCCCTACCCAATCTACATCGGTAAGGATCTCCTCAATGACAAAACCGCATTCATCAAGCTTTTGCTGTACACCGGGGAAGCGGCTGTCTACTATGCCGGAGCCGAAAAACCAGCCTCCTTCTTTTAAAGCCCTGGCTGCTTCCGGCAAGAGCTCATTTATTACTTCTGCCGTTATGTTGGCCAGTACCATGTCAACTTCCAGCTGGGCAATCTTCTCTATAATATCTCCTTCTTCTACCTGTATTTTATCTTCCAGGCCATTAAGCTTTACATTTTCCCGCGCCACTTTTACTGCCACATCATCAATATCCATAGCCCAAACCCTGGCTGCTCCCAGTTTAACCGCGGCAATAGACAATATTCCCGAACCGCAGCCGGCATCAACTACTTTTTCGCCTCCTTTAAGGTATTTATCCAAAAAGCGGAGGCAAAAGCGGGTAGAAGCATGTATTCCCGTTCCAAAAGCCATGCCGGGATCTATTTCCACCACTATCTCACCAGCTTGAGGCTCATATTCCTCCCAGGAAGGTTTTATAACGATACGGTCTCCCACCTTGAAGGTATGATAATATTTTTTCCAGGACTCTTCCCAGTCCTCATCTTTTACTTCATCAAGAAACACCCTGCATTTAACCCCAAAATTTGCTTCCACTTTAGCCAGCAGTCTTTCTACATCTTCTAAAACCTGGCGTTCATCACTGAAGTAAGCCTTTATCACCACAAAATCATGGTCATAAAAATCCGGGGAAAACATACCAGGATTCCAGGAATGCTGATTTTCATACCTCCGGGCAGCTTGAAAATCCTCAATTACTACTCCTCCTGAGCCCAGCTGATGAAATATGCCGGCTACTGCTTCCGCACATATCCCTTCGGTTACTACACTTATCTCTTTCCACTTCATATCCTTATACTCCTTTATCCCATAGCATCTTTGAATTTTTCAAAAAACCCTTTTTTAGGCTTTTCTTCTCCTGTTTCCTCTTCATAGAATTTTTCCAGAAGCTCGCGCTGTTTTTTCGTAAGCTTAGTAGGTATTTTAACCTTTATTATAACATTTAAATCACCGCGCCGCTGGCTGTTAAGATAAGTCATCCCCTTACCTTTCACCTTGATTACATCGCCCGGCTGGGTACCTTCCGGTATACGCAAAACATAAATCTCGCCGCCGGGAAGTTCAATTTCTACCTCTCCGCCTAAAGCTGCTTTAACAAAACTTATCTCTTCTTCACTATATAAATCATAGCCATCTCTTTCAAATTTAGGATGAGGCTTAATGATTATATTTATATACAAATCACCGGGGGGGCCTCCTCTAATGCCCATTTCTCCTTCTCCTTGAATTCTAAGGCGTGATCCGCTGTCTATGCCGGCAGGAATGCGGATATTAATCCGGCGGGATTTTCTTACCTTGCCATTTCCTTTACATGCCGTACACGGTTTTTCTATGATCTTTCCTTCTCCCTGGCAGCGGCTGCAGGTTCTTATCGTTTCAAAGCGGCCAAAAGGCGTAGTCTGAACATTTCTTACCTGCCCATGTCCGTGACAGGTAGGACAGGTCTTCACCCCTGAACCCGGCTCAGCACCGGTTCCGTCACACCGTTCGCACTTTTCCAGCCGGCTTATCTCTATCTCTTTCTCGGCACCAAACACTGCATCTTCTAAATCTATTTCCAGGATAACTTCCCGGTCAGCACCGCGCTGAGGACCAGTTCTGCGCCTTCTGGCTCCTCCTACACCGGAGCCGAAAAACATATCAAAAATATCGCCAAATCCGCCTAAGTCTTCAAAACCTCCAAAACCGCCAAAACCACCAAATCCGCCTGCCCCTCCCGTTCGGGCCTGCTCAAAAGCATCATGCCCCAAACGGTCATAAGCTGCTCTTTTCTGGGGATCACTTAAAACTTCATAAGCCTCATTTATCTCTTTAAACTTTTCCGCCGCATTAGGGTCTTCTTTATTAACATCAGGATGGTATTTCCTGGCCATCTGGCGGTAAGCCTTTTTTATTTCTTCCTGGGTAGCATCCCTTTTTACGCCCAGAACTTCATAAAAATCGCGCTTGCCTGCCATTCTCTCCCACCTTCCCTGTAGAGCGCTTCCTTATGTCCCCACTACCAGATACGAAATCTTTTTAAATTCTAGCAAAAAAATAAAGTAAAAGCCAATTAAATCCGTCTTAAACAGGTAAAACCCGGAAAACCAGATGGCTTCCGGGCACCTTTACCTTTCCTATTTATCATCTCTTACTTCATAGTCGGCATCATAAACGCCATCGCTTCCCGCATCTGCTTTCCCTTCACCAGAAGCATTCTGGTACATCTTGATGGTAAAGGCAAAAATCGCTTCCAGGAGAGCATTAGTTTTGGCCTTAATTTCTTCTATATTGTCTCCATTCATTACTGCTTCGAGATCAGCTTTGGCCTGTTCAATCTTGCGTTTGGATTCTTCATCAATCTTATCGGCATAATCTTTCAAAGTCTTGTTGGCCTGATATATAGTGCTGTCCGCCTGGTTGCGGGCTTCTACCCGGGCTAACCTTTCTTCATCTTCTTTCGCATACTGTTCAGCTTCTCTTACCATGCGTTCGATTTCTTCCTGGCTTAATCCGCTGGAAGAAGTTATGGTAATCTTCTGTTCTTTATTGGTAGCCAGGTCTTTGGCCGATACATGTACAATTCCGTTGACATCTATGTCAAAAGTAACCTCAATTTGAGGCACTCCCCGGGGAGCCGGCGGAATACCGGTAAGCTGAAATCTTCCCAGGGTAACATTATCAGCCGCCATCTTTCTTTCACCCTGTAAGACATGAATATCAACCGAAGTCTGGTTATCAGCTGCGGTAGTAAATATCTGGCTTTTCGAAGTAGGAATAGTAGTATTCCTTTCGATAATCTTGGTAAATACCCCTCCCAGAGTTTCGATACCTAAAGAAAGAGGCGTTACATCCAGAAGAACTATGTCTTTTACTTCTCCAGCCAGGACTGCTGCCTGAATAGCAGCACCAATAGCTACCACTTCATCCGGATTTATACCTTTAAACGGCTCTTTGCCGATAAAATTCTTGATGGCTTCCTGCACCGCCGGTATGCGGGTAGAACCTCCTACCAGGATAACCTTATCTATATCTTCCGGCTTAAGTCCAGCATCTTTTAAAGCCTGTCTGGTAGGACCCATAGTTTTTTCTACCAGGTCAGCTGTAAGCTCATTAAACTTAGCCCGGGTTAAGGTTTTTTCAAGATGAAGCGGGCCTTCCTGCGTAGCAGTAATATAAGGAATATTGATTTCGGTAGTTAACACATTGGAAAGTTCATGTTTGGCCTTTTCCGCCGCTTCCTTCAAGCGCTGCATAGCCATTTTATCATTGCGCAAATCAATGCCTGTATCTTTCTTGAATTCCCCAATAAGCCAGTTCATGATGCGTTCATCAAAATCATCTCCGCCCAGGTAGTTGTTACCACTGGTAGCCTTTACTTCAAAAACGCCATCCCCTATTTCCAGGATGGAAACGTCAAAGGTACCTCCTCCCAGGTCAAAAACTAATATCGTCTGATTTTCTTCCTTATCCAGGCCATAAGCCAGAGCTGCCGCTGTCGGCTCATTTATTATGCGCAGCACTTCCAGTCCGGCAATCCTTCCTGCATCTTTGGTAGCCTGCCTCTGAGCATCAGTAAAATAGGCAGGAACAGTTATTACCGCCTGGGTTATTTTTTCTCCCAGATAACTTTCCGCATCAGCCTTAAGTTTTTGCAGAATCATAGCTGATATTTCCTGGGGAGTATATTTCTTGCCATCTATTTCTACTTTATAATCAGTCCCCATTTTACGTTTGATAGAAATAACTGTTCGGTCAGGGTTGGTAATCGCCTGCCTTTTCGCTATTCTCCCTACCAGTCTTTCTCCCGACTTGGAGAAACCTACTACGGACGGAGTTATTCTTTCCCCTTCGGCATTGGGGATTACTATAACATCATTCCCTTCCATAACAGCTACACAGGAGTTGGTAGTTCCCAGATCTATCCCTATAACCTTACCCATTCAAAACACCTCCAGGCCTAATCTTTTTATTAATCAACCTTATTTACTTTGACCAAACTGGGCCTTATAATCCGCCCATGCATCATATAACCTTTGCGCATTTCTTCAATAACGGTATCGGAAGGATAATCCGCATTTTCCTCTACCGCCAGGGCTTCATGAAACTGAGGATCAAAAGGCTTTCCTACCGCTGCGATAGGTTCTACCCCTTCTTCTTCCATAATCTTATAGACCTTTTTAACTACCATTTCCAGGCCTTTGCTAAGGCTCTGGTAGTCCTGATTAGCAAAAGAAGCCTCAAGCGCCCTTTCCAAATCATCAACTACTGCCAGCAGCTTTTTCATAAGAGGAAGAGAAGCATATTTTATGTATTCTTCTCTTTCTCTGGCAGTGCGCTTTTTAACATTATCAAGCTCTGCCAATGCCCGCAGATAAAGCTCATAATATTTCTGAGCCTCCGCTTTTTTAGCCTCCAGCTCTTCCCGGCAGCGGGCAAGCTCATCAGTTTCTTCCCCTTCAGTACCAGTTTCCCTATCCTTTTTCTCTTCCTCCTCTACCTCCTTTATCTCCACCCCGGCTTCATCTTTTTCGCTTGCCTTTATTATGTTTTCTTCATTATTCATTTCTTTTTCCGCCATCTTAAAATTCACCTCTTTGCTCCTTTTTCATGTCCGTTTTTTTTAAAGCATCATCTTTCATCCTAATTACTGTATTTATGCGCAAAATAGCAGTTGCTACCTCACTGGCCGCCTTCAGGGCATGGATCTTAACAGGAGCAGGATCTACAATACCCTTCTCTACAGCATCAATAATCTTTCCAGTATCACTGTCAAAAGTAAGTCGGGAATTCTTTTTGCGGTTCTGGCAAGCCCAAACCTCGCCCATTTTTTCCAGAGGATTAAAGCCTGCATTGGCCGCCAGGCAGTAAAATGGCTTAAGCAAAGCTTCTTTAAAACATAAAACCCCAAAAGAAGCTGCCCCCTCTAGATTTTTGGCATATTCTTCCATATGCTGGGCCAGCCATACTTCAATAGCTCCTCCTCCCGGCACTACGCCTCCTCTTAATGCCGCCTGCAAAGCAGAGGCAGCATCTTTAGCTATCCTTTCCCTTTCCTCCACTACTTCTTCCGTAGAAGCGCCAACTATTATGGTAGCCCATTTTTCTCCGCTTCCTTCATAAAAACAGGTATGCTTTAATTTTTCATCTACCTCTACCCGTTTGGCCCTTCCCGCATAAGATCTTATCGTTTCGGCATCTCTTTTTAAAACCGCTTTTTTCACCTTTTTAGCTCCGGTATGCCGGCAAAGATTATCTATCTCTAAAGAAGCTACCCGGGAAAAAACCATTACCCCTCTTTCGGTAAAGATCTGTTCAGCTATATCATCAACTGAGCGGTCGACAACTACTACATTTATGCCGGCATCACATATCCTGTGCAGATTTTTTTCGTACTCTTCGCGGGCCTTAATATAATATTTAAAGCCTGCCTCGGTTTTTATAACTTCATGTTCAGCATCTACCGGCTGCAAAGCATCATCAATTACTAAAATTACAGGATTTTCTAACCTGCGGGGCATCTCATCATTCACAGGTTCCCGGTTTATAACCGTACCCATGAAAACCTCATTTTCCGCCAATTCCCGGGCCCAAACCGCATCGGCCATCCGGTAATCCCGGGTGCAGAGTTTCTCCTTCCCTACTAATTTTGCCCCTTGCAGAATAAGGGAGGCCAAATCCTTCTGGCCTCTTCCTGCTATACAGGCTACATTAAAAAGCAGTTCATCTCCTATATCATCTATTTTTATGGTCTGCTGACGGATAAGTTCAACTGCCTTATCTCTTGCATAATTTATACCTTCAATGACCCTGGTTACCGGTACTCCTTTTAATACATAGCTGCAGCCTTCAGCCACCAGAGCCCCGGCTATTATAGTAGTGGTAGTAGTTCCATCTCCTACTTCTTCCTGCTGGGCCTGGGCAGTATTTATTATCATCCGGGCCGCGGGATGGTTTACTTCCATAAACTTTAAAATAGTTACCCCATCATTGCTTATAACCACATCGCCGAAACGGTCCACCATCATTACATCCAAACCCTTGGGCCCTATAGTCCCTTCTACTATCTGGGAGATGGCCCGGGCTGCGCTTGCATTATGCAAAAGGGTTTGAAATTTATCATCTACCTGCTGATGAGATGACAAAAGATTATCGCTCATCAATACCTCCTGTTAAAACTGTCCCTTTAATATCTGTTCCAGCACTTTGCCTACGGTTTCTACCGTACCGGCTGCTTTCCAGTATTCCATGCGTATAGGCCCTATAACTCCTATCTTACCTTTCTGTCCTAAGGTATGATAACCGGAAACTACTATACTGATTTCTTTTATCCCTTCTATATTATTTTCCGTACCGATGCGGATTTCTACCTCTTTCTTTATATCTTCGGGAATAAGATTTCTTAAAAGCACATCTTCTTCCAAAATCGCCAGGATCTTTTTAAGTTTTTCCAGGTCTTTGAACTCAGGCTCATTAAGAATATTTAAGGTCCCGCTTATGGCAATTCTCTCCTCTTTGGAACCAGCCAGCATATACTCTACAGCTTCCAGCACCCGGTCGATAATTTTTTTGCGCCTCTTAAGGCTATCCCTTATAAGCATAAGGTCAGTCCTGGTTATCTCATTAAGCCTTTTTCCGCCCAAAGCCTTGTTAAAAGCCTTAGCTATAGTTTCTAAATCCCCTTCCGCAATATTGGGCGGCACCTCGATCTTACGATGCATTATAAGTCCACTATCAGTAACGGCAATAACTAATGCCTTATGGTCTTCAATCGGCAAAATCTGCAGATATTTAAACTTGCTCAGCGTAAGAGAAGGGAAAATCACAAACGAAGCATAGCTGGTTGCCTGAGCTAAAAAACTGCTCACCTTTTCGATTATTTCATTCCACTCGTGTATATTATCCCTTATTATCTTTTGCAAAAGCTCAATCTCTTCCTCTGATAAGGTCTCTTTCTGCATCATGCAGTCAACATAATACCGGTAACCTAGCTGCGAAGGAATCCGTCCGGCGGAAGTATAGGGCTGTTCCAAATAGCCCATTTCCTCCAAATCGGCCATTTCGTTCCTTACCGTAGCCGCACTTATATTAAGCCCGTGTTTTTTTACTACTGCCCGCGATCCTACTGGTTCCGCCGTTTCCACATAATCTTTAATTATAGATTCCAGAATAATTTTTTTTCTTTCATCCAAGGACATTTCACATCACCTCTGTTAGCACTCTTCTTCGTTGAGTGCTAATCAGTATTTACTAAAAAAATAGCACCTCATATATTCTTTGTCAAGATAACCTTAGCCCCCTATAAAACCTATTAAAACCTGGTTAGATAGAAAATAGCCCTTTTGGGTCAAATACATATATCCATCCTCTACCGCAAGCAGTTTTTCTTCTTCATATCTCCGTATTATATTCTTATACTTTTCTCCTATATCTATTCCAAAACGTTCTTTAAACTCGGCCAGATTTATGCCCCTGCACAGCCTTAATCCCAGTATAATAGCATCAAGTGCTTTTTCTTCCCTGGTAGCCATGTATTCAAGTTCTTCCCTTGCCGGCAAAAGCCCCTGTTGCAAGTTTTTAATATATCCCGCTACGGAAGGGATATTTAAAAAGCGCCTGCCATTAAGATAACTTACCGCTCCTGCTCCCAGGCCTATATATTCACCTGCCCTCCAGTAAACCAGATTATGCCTGCAAACCAGCCTATCACGACAAAAATTAGAAATTTCATACTGCTCAAACCCGTGCCGGTTAAGGTAGTCGATAGCTAAATAATAAAGGCTCCTCTCCTTTTCTTCCGGAAGCAGTCTTAATTCCCCGCGGCGCACAGCTTTAGCCATAGGAACTTCTTCATTAAGCTGCAAAAGATAAGCGGAAATATGGCTGGGACTGCAATCAACCGCCTTTTTCAGGCTGTATCGCCAGCTAGCTTCCGTCTGCCCCGGTATGCCGTATATAAGATCCAGGTTGTAGTTTTTAACTCCTGCTCGCTGCAGAGCTTCTACCGTTTGCCAAACCTCTCCTGCGTTATGCATGCGGGACAGGGTTTTAAGTTCCTCATCCACAAAGCTCTGTACTCCTAAAGAAAAGCGGTTTACACCTGCCTCATAAAAACGGCAAATCCTGCTCTCATCTAAAGTAGCAGGATTAGCTTCTATGGTTATTTCCGCCTCATCTTTTAATCCGCATCGATCTTTTATTTTCCTAAGCAGCAAGTCGATATGTTCTCCCTTGAGCAGGGAGGGGGTCCCTCCCCCTATATAAACCGAAACTAAATCCATCTCCTCTTTTATCTCTACCAAATCGATTTCCCGCAGCAAAGCCCTTACATACGCATTTAAAGTTTCTTCATCAAAAGCCGTTTCGGAATAAAAATCACAATAGCTGCATTTACGGAGGCAAAAAGGAATATGGATATAAATACCCCACTCGCGATTCATACCTTCCATTAGCCATTCCCTTCATTCATTCTCAATATCCAGAATAGTCATAAAGGCATCTTTGGGTACCTCGACATGGCCTATCTGCTTCATCTTCTTTTTGCCTTCTTTTTGCTTTTCCAAAAGCTTCTTCTTGCGGGTAACATCACCGCCATAACACTTGGCCAAAACATCTTTGCGCAAAGCCTTGACCGTTTCCCGGGCAATTACTTTGCTTCCAATAGCTGCCTGAATAACTACTTCATAGAGCTGCCGCGGGATTATCTTGCGCAGTTTCTGCACAATGGCGCGCGCTCTATAGTAAGCATTTTCCCGGTGCACTATAAAGCTCAAGGCATCTACTATTTCCCCATTAAGAAGAATATCCAGCTTAACCAGATCTGACTCCTCATAGCCGCTTATTTCATAATCCAGAGAAGCATAACCCCGGGTACGCGACTTTAAGGCATCAAAAAAGTCATACAAGATTTCGGAAAGGGGCAGCTTATAGGTCAGCAATACCCGATCTTTAGAAAGATACTCCATATTTTCATAGCGTCCCCGCTTTTCCTGACATAGTTCCATAACCGCTCCTATATAATCACTGGGCACCATTATAGAGGCCTTAACAAAAGGCTCCAAAACCCGATCAATCTTTTGCGTCATAGGCCAGTGCTTGGGATTCTGCACTTCTACCTCCGAACCGTCAGTAAGCACTACCTTATATACCACACTGGGAGCAGTAGCTAGAAGGCTCAAATCATATTCCCTTTCCAGCCTCTCTTTTATAATTTCCAGGTGCAAAAGGCCTAAAAATCCGCATCTAAAGCCAAAGCCCAGAGCTTCTGAAGTCTCCGGCTCATAAACCAGGGAGGCATCATTGAGCTTGAGTTTATCCAGCGCATCCCTTAACTTTTCAAACTCACTGTTTTCCAGAGGATAAAGGCCACAATACACCATAGGCTTTACCACCTTATAGCCGGGCAGAGGCTTATCAGCCGGATTTTCCGCTAAAGTTATAGTATCCCCTACTTTGGTATCCCCCACATTTTTTATACTGGCAGCCAGATACCCTACTTCTCCTACCTCCAGCTTTTCCACCTCTGTCATATAGGGATTTAAGACTCCCAGTTCGGTAACTTCAAACTCTTTGCCCGTAGACATCATCCTGATGATGTCGCCTTTTTTTACCTGGCCGTTAACCACCCTTATATAAGAAATAGCTCCTTTATAAGGATCAAAATAGGAATCAAAAATCAAAGCCTGCAGAGGCGCATTTACATCTCCCTGCGGAGGGGGGATATGTTTTACCACTGCTTCCAGCACTTCTTCAATTCCCAGGCCCAGCTTGGCCGAAATAGGATATATTTCTTCCGCTGCCAGCCCTATTACATTTTGTATCTCTTCCCTTACCTCTTCTACCCGGGCCCCGGGAAGATCTATTTTATTGATAACTCCTACAATAGCCAAATCAAGATCCATAGCCATATATACATTAGCCAGGGTTTGAGCTTCTATTCCCTGGGAGGCATCTACTACCAGCAAAGCCCCTTCACAGGCAGCCAAACTGCGGGAGACCTCATAGGTAAAATCGACATGTCCGGGAGTGTCGATAAGATTAAAAATATATTCTTTGCCATCCCGCGCTTTATAATTAAGCCTTACCGGCTGCAGTTTTATAGTAATACCTTTTTCCCGCTCCAGGTCCATCTTGTCCAAAAACTGTTCCCGCATTTCCCGGTCAGAAATAGCCCCGGTAAATTCTAAAAGCCGGTCGGCCAGGGTTGACTTGCCATGGTCTATATGAGCAATTATGCTGAAGTTTCTTATTCTTTCCTGCAATTTATAACCCTCCAAGCTGTAAATGCCTTAAATTTATCCTCTAAATTATAGCGAATACAGCTTATCTGTTCAATGCCGCAAAATTAAAGCCCAAAAACAAAAGGGGTAATATTCCCCCCTTTATCATTCCACCTCATAAAGAAAAACAGCTTCAAAGATACGCCATATTTTCCGTAAATAATCTTCTATCTCCTGCCAGTAGGCATAAAAATCTTCCCAGCCTCTACTTTTATACTGCTCAAAAACATATTCCTTACCCAGAAAAGTAAAGACTATATCCCCGCCTTCAAACTTTACATCCAGCACTGCCCCCCTGTCTTCCATGGTGAGCTGACTGATGCCATAATTGCTGACATTAAGACCTGCTATAAGCAAACTGATTATTATTAATACCATAAAAATTTTTCCTGCTCTGGCTGCCAATATTACCCTTCCTCCTGTAATACAGTAATTAAAACATCTGCAAATAGACTTGCTGCATATAAAACTTCCTCCAGAGTATTATACTCACTGCCGAACTCTAATAAAAGAGCTTTTTCATGAAATTCCTGATTATAGGTTCCAGCTTTAGTCCTTACCCCTTTTATAAGCCCGGGATACATCTCTTCTCCTTTACTATATATTTTCTTCGCAAACTCCAAATTTTTCTTCCAGTTAGGATGAGGCTTCCTTTCATCAGTACCTACAATTATCAGGATGCGGGCACTCTTTTTGCCGTTTATCTCTACCGTTTCTCCTTTCATTACCCCGGGAAGGCTATCCCGGTGAATATCAAACAGAGCTACTATTTTGTCTTCGGTCTGCAGGATCTTTTTAACTGTTTCCCTGGATTTGACATAGCTCTGGCTGTAATCAGGATAGTCATGTATAGTGTCTATATATTCAGCCCTTAACCCTCTCTTCCTGATTTCGCCAGCCAGGCTCCTTGCCACTTCATCTATTAATCCCCTTTCCCCTTCATGTTTAGTTTTCCCACTGCTTAAGACATAAGATTCTGAAGTATGGGTACAATACAAAACTGCTTTCCAGCCGGGAGGAAAGGAATAATATACTTTGCTTATGCCTCCGCTTTGTTCTCTATCTTGCTGCACGGGAAGGCTTGCTTTTTCTTCTATTTTTTCTGTTTCCTTCCCTTCATAGCCGCTTGTGGCATAAGCTAAAGCCTGTATAGTAGTTATCATAAGTTCGGCAGGTAAATTTTTTCTCCCTGCATTTAAAAAAAAGGGTTCCATATTAGGGGATAAAGCAAGGTTAACCTGAGCAAAGGCCATAGATCCCAGATTAAAGCTTATATGTATTTGCGAAACCGGACGGATAAAATTTTTCCACCTTATCCAGGCCAGCTCTTCCTCATAGAATTTATTTATATCGACACTTACTGCTGCAACTATCACAAATATAAAAACACCTAAAAAGAGCAGGCCCCGGATAAAATCCTGCCAGTAAACTTTTCGCACCCGGCTCCCCCCTTTTTAAAGCCCATTTTTAAAAATTTATGCACCCCGTCAGGAGATAGAACCGGTAAATAACGCATTGACCTCTAGCAAAAATGCATAAAAAGCAGGTTGCATTTTAAGACAGGTAATGCTATAGTAATTCTGTTAGCGTAAGAATTCAAGGAGGTGAAATCTTGGCTAAAAGTAAGACACCTGCCAAACGGGCCAGAAGGGCAGAAGCCAGACGCCTGCGCAACAAAGCATACAAGAGCAGAATTAAAACTGCCGAAAAGAAATATTTAGCAGCTCTGGCGGAAAATAATGTAGAGCAGGCTAAAGCCAATCTGCTTCAGGTGATATCTCTTTTAGATAAGAGCGTTAATAAAGGAATTCTGCATAAAAATACTGTAGCCCGGAAAAAATCAAAACTGGTGCAAAAATTCAACCAGCTTGCCAAATAAGCCTGTCATACGACAGGTTTTATTTTTTGGCTGCGATCTGGCTTATAAGCATTTCCATTATAATATCCTCATGCGCAATTTCGGAACTCTTTAAAGCCAGATCTGCCTCCAAAAACCAGGTAAAAAAAGTTTCCACCTCGGCCGCCGTGAAATTGCGGGAATAAGCAGCCATTTTGCTGATAACAAAATCTTTAAGGCCGGTTTTTTCTTCTATCTCCTGCCTGCTGTAACCTTTTTCCATATAAAACTTTACTTTAGCTAAAGCTAGAAACTGCCTTACTGTCATGTACAGTATAAAAACAGTACTCGCTCCCTGTTCCCGCAGCCGGTAATAGGCAGCAAAAGCCTCCTTTTGGTCTCTTTTTAAAAAGGCATCGGTAAATTTAAAAACCTTGATCTCTTCTCCGCTTTCCAGTTCTTCCTTTATTTCCTCCAGGGTTACTTCTTTATCATCTCCTTTAATTAGAGCCATCTTTTCTAGCAAATTCAGCATATAGTACATATCCTGTCCGCTCTGGGCAAGAAAAGAAGCTCCCTCTTCCGTTACTCTTTTGCCTCTGCGGGCAAATTCTTCTTTAATCCACCGTCTTAAATACATGGGGCCGGGATTTTCGCATTTTATTACCCGGGCTTTTTGGTTAAGCCAGCCTATTACCGGATTAGAAGTATTATTGGTTAGGCCGGTTATAACTACCGTCTGCATAGGGGAAGAATTCTTAGCATACTCTTCCAGGGCCTGTACTATCTCCTTTAGCACCTGGGGTCGGCGTACCTTCTCAAACCAGTAAGGATTTTTAATAACCACCACCCTTTGCAGAGCAAAAAGCGGGCTAAAATCTAAAAGCTGCAGCAATTCCTGCCCGTTTAAGTTTTCTACCTCCAGATAAATAGTTGCCAGCTCATCGCCGCTGAAAGAGGAAGTAATTTTCCTTATTTCTTCATCAACAAGATAAGCCTCGCTGCCCCATATATAAATAATATTTCCTTCCATAAAAATACTCCCCTAGAAACATTATTATTAATTTCCTGTATTATCAAGGGTTGAAAATAGCATATTAAATGTTCCCCTGAACTATGTATTAATTATAGCAAATTCGCCCTGTATTTATTAATTAAAGGCTTTCCTGCTTGTAGCCTAATCATAAGAAAAATGATAAATTTACGGTAGAGCCTAAAAAAGCCGTCAGAAAAGTTTATTTTATAACATCAGGAGGGGATAAAGATGAAAACAGACTATGATGTAATAATCATCGGTGCAGGTCCGGCAGGAATTTTTGCCGCTATGGAACTAAGCCGGCACAGCAATCTGCAGGTGCTGATGTTAGAAAAAGGAAAAAAGGTGGAAAACCGCAAATGCCTTATAGGTACGCAAGCAGAAAGCTGTATGAACTGCAAACCTTGTTCCATAATGAGCGGCTGGGGGGGAGCAGGGGCTTTTTCTGACGGCAAATTAACCCTTACTACGGAATTCGGAGGCTGGCTGGCCAATTATATAGGTAAATCCAACCTGGAAAAGTTAATAAATTATGTAGATAGCATATATGTAAAATTTGGGGCTCCTGACCGCATATTCGGCCAGGATAACGACAAGGTCAAAGATCTGGAATTAAGAATTGCCCGGGCCGGCCTGCGTTTGATCCCGGCCCAGATAAGGCATATGGGAACGGAAAATACCCTGACTGTGCTCCAAAATATGTACCTTTTCCTGCAAGAAAAAGTGGAAATAAAAACCGACACCCTGGTTACGGATATAGAAGTAGAAGGAGCAGGCCGGAAACGGGTTAAAACGGAAAAAGGGATTTTTACAGCTCCCTATTTGATTTTAGCTCCCGGCCGCGATGGAGCCCATTGGTTTTCGGAACAGGCTAAAAAATTGGGCATAAACTTAAGCAACAACCAGGTCGACCTGGGAGTTAGAGTAGAAGTTCCGGCTGTAACCATGCAGGAGTTTACCGATAATATCTGGGAACCTAAAATAATATACAATTCCCGCACCTTTGATGATACAGTGCGCACCTTTTGCGTAAACCCTAACGGGCATGTAGTAATGGAAAATACCAATGGCATAATTACCGTAAACGGCCATGCCTATGCAGGCAGCAAGAGCAGCAACACCAATTTTGCCCTGCTTTTAAGCCAGGAATTTACAGAACCTTTTGATAAACCTATATTATACGGAAGATGTATCGCTAGTCTGGCCAATATGCTAAGTGGCAGCATAATTATACAGCGCTACGGCGACTTAAAACGTGGTCGGCGTTCTACCCCTTCCCGTATCGAAAAAGGTATGGTAGAACCAACCTTAAAAGGAGCGGTACCCGGTGATCTTTCTTTAGTCCTTCCTCACCGCTACATGGTAGGTATTATCGAATGTCTGGAAGCGTTAGACAAAGCTATGCCTGGTATTGCTTCTGATCACACCTTGCTTTACGGTATCGAAGCTAAATTTTATTCGGCCCGTCCTCAGCTTAACAACAACCTGGAAACACCTATACCAGGCATCTGGGCTGTTGGGGATGGAGCCGGGGTAACCCGCGGCCTAATTCAAGCCAGTGTATCCGGAGTGGTAGCAGCCAGGGCTATACTTTCCAAATAAAATTAAGCGGGAGCAGGAGTAAAAACCTGCTCTCTTATTTATTTATACTTTAGCCATGCCCCAAGCCTTTTTAACATATAATTCCACCTGCAAAAAATAATCACACCTTTTTTGCGCCCTTTTTGCATATCCCGCCACAATTTCCAGAAAAAAAAAGCGCCAAAACTCCTGCTGTAAATTCAGAAACGGAAAAAGCCAGCCAAATCCCATTTTTCTCCATCGCCTCTCTCGCTCTAATTTATGAAGCGGAAAAGCATATTATTATCATTTTTGAATTTTTTTCCCTGCCGGAAAAATATTCGCCCTTTATACCGGTAAAATTATAAGTTTTTCCTCTTTTTTTGGTGCTCGGGAAAGTTGGCACACTTATTGCTAGTAAAAACAAATGGGCTTGCGCAAGACCATAAAAAATATAGCAAAAAATCAAAAAATAGGAGGTCTTAAGCTTGGAGTCTAGTATGTTAGATAAATTTTTCAAGATGAGTGAGCGGGGGACTGACCTGCGCACAGAGGTACTTGCAGGCTTCACCACCTTTGTAACTCTAGCTTATATCCTTTTCGTAAATCCAAATGTATTGAGCGAAGCAGGCATACCTAAAGAAGCAGCTATTACGGCTACGGTACTGGCAACAGTTGGTACTACCCTGCTGGTAGGATTGCTGGCTAATATGCCTATGGCAGCTGCTCCTGGACTTGGCCTTCAGGCCTTCTTTACCTATACGGTAGTTTTGGGGATGGGGCTTCCCTGGCAAACCGCTTTAGGTGCCGTATTTTTCTCCGGTGTCTTCTTTTTTATTCTTACCGTAACCGGAGCTTTGCAGTATATAGTTAAATCTATCCCGGAAGTGCTTAAAATTTCCATGAGTGTAGGGGTAGGATTATTTATAGCATTCATAGGTTTAAGAGCAGCAGGTGTAGTAGTAGATAATCCTAATACACTGGTAGGAATAGGTGATGTCACCAGTCCTCCGGTTATTTTAAGCATTTTAGGGGTGTTTCTGGCAGGTGCCCTGATGGCACGTCAGGTAAAGGGTGGGCTTCTGATCTCTATTTTAGCTACTACTATCGTGGGTATGATTTTGGGAATATTTGACCGTCCCACAGCTATAAGTGATGTAATAAGTTTTACCCCACCTGATATCAGCTCGACTTTTGGTAAGCTTGATCTGGGTGCTGCTATCAGATATGGTTTATTCTCTATAGTTTTTAGTTTTACTATTGTAGAAATGTTTGACAACATCGGTACCTTGATCGGGCTCAGCCGGCGGGCCAATCTGATTGACGAAAACGGTGAAATACCCAACCTTAACCGTTTCCTTCTGGCTCAATCCATAGGTACCATGTGGAGTTCAGTAGTAGGTACCTGTACGGTAACTACTTATGTGGAAAACGCAGCCGGTATAACTGAAGGAGGAAGAACCGGTCTTACCGCTATAGTAGTAGGTTTACTTTTTGCATTAGCAATCTTCTTTGCTCCTTTAGTAGGTCTGGTTCCAGCTTATGCTACAGCTCCAGCTCTTATAATAATTGGAGCACTCATGATACAGGGCATTAAAGATATAGATTTCAGTGATTTTACTGATGCTTTGCCTGCTTTCCTTACTATAATTGTTATGCCGCTTACTTACAGCATTGCCCAGGGCATAGCCTTTGGATTTATTTCCTATGCTGTAGTGAAAACTATAAGTGGAAAGGCCAAAGAAGTGCACTGGCTGGTTTATCTGATTGCTGTGGCTTTTATCATCAACTTTGCAATGCGGCTGGCCTAATTAAATTAAGGTTTAAAAGTCTTTATTCTTATCTCGGAGCCATTACTCAAAAAGGTAATGGCTCCATTCTGGTCAGTGCGCAAAACCCTTATCCCTTTAGCCCCTAATAAATCTAAAACTTCCGGGTGGGGATGACCAAAATTATTCTTACCAACTGATATAACCGCCAGATGGGGATTAACTTTATCATAAAATTCCGGATATAACGAGCCTCTACTGCCATGATGGGGAACTTTTACTACCTTTGCCTCTTTCACATATCCTTTGTTCAGCAAATTTTTTATCCCTTCTTGTTCAATATCTCCTGTGAGCAGTACAGCAAAATCACGATATTTCATATATAATACTAAAGAATTATCATTATATTTTTCCCCTCTATATTCTTTTTCTGGATATAAAACTTCCATAAAGCAATCTTTTGACAGCTTAATTTTTTGCCCTGCATACAAATAAACCACCTTACTTCCTTTATTGAAAGCGGCAGATTTTATATATTGATATTCTGAAACTCCAGCTAAACTGGCCGGTATACATAAAAATTTATTTTTATGTTCCTCTAAAACTCTTTCTAAACCCTTAAGGTGGTCATAATCAGGGTGGGAGTTTACCAGCATATAAAACCTGTTTATTCCCCGGCTGTGTAGATAAGGCAAAAGTTTCCTCTCCTCCACATCTGTCCATCTGTTTCCGCCACCATCTACCAGAATAAATTTTCCCTCCGGGGTTTTTATAAGTATGCTGTCTCCCTGGCCTACATCAATAAAAGTTATCTCTAAATAGCCGCGATCATAGAAAGAAGGCGGTAGGCAAAGAAAAAAAAGAAAAACAGTTATCATTAAAATACCTGTGCCTGCCGCTTTTATAGTTTTGTGATATAAAGCATAACATACCAGCAAAATACCGGCATAATAAAGGATGATGAATCCAACATCGGGTTTTTTAACCCATAGATAAGCAAAAGGCAAAGAGGTTGCTATTTTAACCACAGCCGTTATTATATCGATCATAAATCCTGCCGGATAAATAAAGACAGGGCTTAAAAAAGGAAAAACTATACCCGTAATTATTCCTAAAAAACCCAAAATTATCGCTCCCCCGGCCAGATAAGAAGTGAGGATATTAGTTATAAGAGCTCCGGGAGTAAAAAGATAGAAATAATAAGCTATAAAAGGCAAAACTGCTACCTGAGCACAAAGCGGAATCAACATTAAATCTATCCACCATTTTTTCTCCTTTATAACCTTTCTCAGAGCAGGATAGATATAAACAAGGCCAAAAGTAGCAGCAAAGGAAAGCTGAAATCCTATTTTAAAGAGGGCATAAGGATCTAAAAGCAGGATAATAACCCCTGCCAGACCCAGGCTGTTTATAAGTCCATTTTCCCTTTTAAAATAAAAAGCGGCTGCGGCAAGAATGGTCATTATAACTGCCCGCATAACAGAAACTGGCCAGCCTACAATGCTTCCATACACCAGCAGGACTGCACAAGTAACAGTTATTTTGCTCCAAGGGGAAGCTTTAAATAAAGACAAAATAAATCCTACTAAAGCAGCTAAAAAACCTACATGCAAACCAGAAACTGCAAAGATATGCACAATTCCGCTTTTTTGAAATTCCCGGTAATCTTCAGGGCTTATCTCCTCTTTCTTCCCCAGAAGCATACCTAAAAGGATACCAGCCTTTTTATCAGGAAGGATATTTTTTATAGTAATCTCCGCTTTTTGGCGACATTTATTTAATAAAAAGTCAATAAGGCACGCTTTTTTTACTACCTGCAGATTTTTTTCTTCACCCGTTATAAGCATATAGCAGATTTTTTCTTTCTTTAAAAAGGCCGCATAATTAAATTCGCCGGGATTCCCTGGCTCATCCGGTAAAACCAGCTTACCTTTTATAAAAATTTCATCTCCTCGTTCAACACGGGCCGGGAAATAAAGAAATACCTGCATTTTTTGCAAAAATGGCTCTTTTCTCTCCGTCTTTAAAATAAAACTGCATTTTCTGTCATCATAGCGAGGATAAGAAACAACCTTCCCCTTTATTTCAAAATTATTTACTTCTGCCGGAAGTGAAGGGGGAAAAATGGCTTTATTAAAATCAAAATATATTGATCCGGTGAGTAAAATAAGAGCAGGAATGAGCAGGTAATGACTAAACTTACATGATAAAAGATAGGAAAGCAATATAAAGCCTGTGAAAATACAGGCTAAAAAACTAAGCTCGTAATAAGCTAAAATTATGCCTAGAGCAAAAGCTATAAAAATTTTTACCCATAAAGGTAAATTTATTATATCCTTCATCGTACACATATCTGGTCTTTTATCTGTTCAAACCTTTTCTCTCCAATACCGCTTACATTTTTGATTTCATCTATACTCTTAAATTTGCCATTTTGATTACGGTAATCAACTATGCGCTTTGCCAGCTGAGGGCCTATGCCATTAAGCTTGGCTGCCAGCTCTTCTGCAGAAGCTGTATTTATATTAACCTTGCCGGCATTATTCCCCCCGCTGGTATAAAATGTAGAAACATAGCTACTATCCAAGCCGGTCACTTCTTCTGGTGAAGGTATCCATATAGTCTCTTCATCTTCCAGTATGCGTGCTAAGGGGACATATTTTAAATCCGCCCTATCCGTAATCCCTCCTGCCTGCTCCACCGCCTGATAAACCCGGGCTCCTTTCGGCAGACGGTATACCCCCGGCTTTTCCACCTGCCCGCCTACATATACCTCAATATACATATTTCCCTCTTCCTCTTTTTCGGCGTTGGCAGTCAGACTTTCCCCACCGTCCAGGAAAATGGTTGCTGCCGGTTTTCCGCTCTGGATAAAACCAGCATACTTTACCCCGGCATAAAAAGCCAGCAGGAGAGAAAAAAGCATTAAAGCCAGCGTTTTTTTATCCAGGCTAAACATCCTTATCACCTCGTCAGCAATATTCGCCAGAAAATGTAAAATTCCTGCATTTGTGGAAATAATTTTGCCTCCAGCATCTTTACTGGTAAAATTATATTTTTATAAAGGAAATAAAAAATTTTAATGCTCCTTTAGACAATTTAGAAAATTAAAATTTTATTTTTTTAGAAAAAAGTTATGGATTATTTATTGTTTTTATGGAATACTGTAAGTAGAGTGGTTGGCTGCCAGGCAGCCTGAGTGCAGACCGAAAAAATTATACTTAAGGGGGAATTGTTTGATGAAGGAAGTATTTGTAGTAGAAGCTGCGCGTACTCCTATCGCCCGCGCTGGTAAGCAATCCTGGTTTATCAATGTTCGCGCTGAAGAATTGACCGCTATCGTTTACAAAGAACTGAGAAAAAGATGCGGCTTAGAAGACAAGAAAAAACAGGCTGAAATCATCGACGACGTAGTTTGGGCAACCTGTGCCAACGCTTTCATGGAACAGGGACTTAACATCGGTCGTTTAGCATGGATCCTCTCCGATGGTGCTTATGAAGTAGCCGGCTGTACGGTTGACCGCTTCTGCGCTTCGGGATTACAGTCCATCCAGTACGCTGTTTCTACCATGATGTGCGGCTGGGGTGGAGATGTGCAGTTTGCCGGTGGAGTTCAGCACATGACCCATATCCCGATGGGAGCTGGAGCTGACATCCATCCTGACCTCGGCAAATACATGGACCTAGGCGCTATCAACATGGGATACACTGCTGAAATCGTTGCCCGCCGCTTCAACATTACCCGTGAAGAACAGGACCAGTTCGCTTATGAATCCCACATGAAGGCTGCTAAAGCTCAGGAAAAAGATAAAGTCGGCAGTGTAACTATTCCGGTTAAGGTAAAAGTTCCTGCTGCCAGCATCGCTAAAAGAAATCCCAACCCCTTCAACAAGGAAGCTGCTTATGTAGCCAGCGATCACCTGGCCAAAGCTAGAGCGGAAAAAGGCGAAGAAGATGTAGAAGTAGTAGTAGCTATCGACCAGGGTACCCGTCCTGACACTACTTTAGAAGGTTTGGCAGCTATGCCCACCGTTTTCATGCAGGATGAAAAAGCTACGGTAACTGCTGGTAACTCCTCCCAGATCAATGACGCTGCTGCGGGCGTAGTTCTGGCTACCGAAGAAGGCGTAAAGAAACTCGGCCTGAAACCTAAGATGAAGCTCGTTTCCTATGCGGTAATCGGTCTGGAACCTGAAATCATGGGTATTGGTCCGGCTCTGGCTATTCCGAAGGTGCTGAAGAGAGCTGGCATGACCCAGGATCAGATCGATCTGTGGGAAATCAACGAAGCCTTTGCTTCCCAGTCCGTATATGTACAGAAGGCTCTCAATCTGCCGAAAGATCGCCTGAACGTATGGGGTTCCGGAATCTCCATCGGACATCCGCTGGCATGTACCGGTGCTAGAATCGCATGTGATATTACCGCAATGCTGGCCGATCCTGACTTCTCCGATGTAGAATATGTAGTAGAATCCATGTGTATCGGACACGGACATGGAGCTGCTGCTATCTGGCAGAGAGTTAAATAATTAAGTCTGAAAACATAATTTTAGAGGAAGAGATCTTATCTCTTCCTCTCAGGCTGTCGACAAAGTCATTGTTGGCAGCCGTTTTTATTTTATTTATAATATATAAAGGAAATAGAGCAATAAATTCCTAAAAAAGTAACAAA
>NZ_FQWY01000040.1 GCF_900129805.1 Thermosyntropha lipolytica DSM 11003 | reverse complement strand
TATCAGAGCCAAAAGTGAGCAAGGTGGCTCACTTTTAAACTAGCATTAGTGGCTCAATTTTTTATCAGCACAGTGGTCCACTTTTTGCTTGACATTCGCAATTTGACCACCAACACCTGCTACATTAACTGTTGACAAAGAACCATATTTGTTAAAAAACTATACTCTTTAACGACTCAATAAAATATTCTATCTCCCTTTTTTCGTTAAAATAGCCTAGACTTATTCTCAAAGTTCCCCCAAATTCTACAGTACCTAAAAACCTATGAACAAGGGCTGCACAGTGATAACCTGCTCTAGTTGCAATGTTAAATCTTCTATCTAAAACAAGACTTACTTCTTCCGGCCTAAAGCCTTCGACATTCATGGAAATAATCCCGATGTGACTTTCCAAATCTGAAGGAATATACAACTTAACACCTAAATTTTTTAACTCACCTACTAACTCTAAAGTTAATTTTTTCTTCTTCGAACGAATTTCCTCTATATTTTCTTTTAGCCACTTCAATGCTGCATTTAGTCCGGCTATGGCCACAATGTTAGGACTTCCTGCTTCAAACTTGCCCGGCAAATCCCTAGGCATTTCTAGATTCAAGGAATCGCTGCCGGTTCCTCCAAAAATAGCATCTTTTAAAACCCCATCTATATTAGAACAAGAGTTTATTATAAAACCACCGACTCCAAGCGGTCCATATAAATTTTTGTGTCCTGCAAAGACTGCTATGTCAACCCCTAATTCCATTAAATCAACTTCCACAAATCCCAAGGATTGGGCTGCATCTAAGATTACAACTGCACCATATTTTCGCGCAAGCTCAGCGATTTCCTTTACAGGCAGGATATAGCCCGTAACGTTGCTAACATGCGTTATAAAGACATAATCGGGTTTATGCTCCTCAAAAAGGAGCTTCGCCGCTTTTGCATCAAATTCAAAGCTTTCTTTATTAAAGGGTAGTTCGAACAATCTAGCTCCATTTTTCTGGGCAATACTGTATAAAGGTCTTAATACTGCATTATGTTCAAAGGGAGACACAAATACATTTTTAGAAATATCCCATTCGAGTCCGTTCACAATAACATTAAACGCAATAGTGGCTGATGGAGAAAACACTACGTACTGCGGTTTTTCAGTTTTTACAAGTTCTGCTAACAATTTTCTCGTCTCATCTACTATATCAGCTGATTCCCGCGCGCCTTTGTAAGAACCTCTACCCACATTAAAGCAAAGATACCTGTTCACATAATCCATCTTCTCATAAACTATAGCTGGCTTAGGATAAGTTGTAGCAGCATTGTCCAAATATACCAACTTTTCCATTTTACTATTCCTCCGAACATCAATTTAGACGTTCTTTTATTATGTCCACTAGGATATTAAGTTTTTCTTTTTCATCTATCGCGGCGCCAAACTCTACTAGTAGTTCTTCTATAGCAGTTTTTAAAACCTTTCCCGTTTCTGAAATGGGTATTTTTTCCAACATCTTATATCCCATTTCTTTATCTTCTTCACTAAAAGAAATTTTGAAAAAACCGAACGTATTTTCACTTTTTTCATTCTCCGCCAGAGTATTTACCACTTCTTTCAACCTCTCGATAAACAATCCATACGAAGAGTCATCCCAATGTGCTATATCTATACCCAGTAAAATCAATGATAAATCCGAAACAACTTTCATTTCTTCCTTCTCGCTAACTTCATCGATATATTTTAAAAATGAATTTACCGGTTCTCCGTGAAATACTTCTTTTACAGTTTTAGGCAGTAAAAAATACCATTTTTTTAGTCCCACTAAGATATTTAAATCCTGTTCAAATCCCAAGATATCTTTTATATTCTTTATCACTTCCTTAACTGTAAGCTCAAGATGTGCATCAAAAGCCTTTTTTAGTTTTTCAATTTTCACGATTGCTTCCGAGTAAGTATCACATCCTAAAACACTCAATAATTTTTTAGATATAAATTCAAAAGGATTTTGTTCGGCATTTGCTATTTCTCTTTTAAAAGATCTTATGGTCTTTTGTGCGAGTTTTTCTTCTATTATTTCGATAGCATTTGTTTTTTGCGTAAATGGAGGCAGCGAAATATACCAGGTCCTCATGGCATCGTATATTTTAAAGTATATATTTTGCTCATTATCCCTCATATAGTCTTTAAATAAGTTGGTAAGACTCTTTAAATACATCTTTTTTTCTACCGACTTGCTATCGCAAAATAAATAATACGACTCCGGCTCTTCATTTATTTTGATAAAGAGCTGTTCATCAAAATCAATTTCTTTACTGCCGAAGTAAAACACCATATCTTCAATCAGATCTCTCATCTTGTAAGCCAAGTATATGGGGATTATTCCCTTTCTCATACCATATCCTTTGCCCTGCAAAACAGAATATATCTCTCCAAAGGAAGTTTTTTCTTTAGAAGCCTTATTCATAAAAACATCTATCGCTTCTAATACCTTCCGAAGTCCAGCATCTTTACAAAATCCATCCAACAGTCCTTTATTGACTACAGCAACTTTCAATATCGTCTTTTCGGGCTTGTTGCCCTTTATTTCATCAATTTTCCCTTCAAGTAAATACTTTATGGCATTTGCCAAAGCTTTTTGCATCTGAGGGGTGAGATTATTTTTATTTACCATTTCATTTGGCACAATCGGAGTTGATTTATAAACTTCGCGACATATATCGTTTACAACATTATTTAGGTCCCTTTCATCTTCTATTTTCAACAACTCTCCTTTGTGATTATAAAAAGAACATTGTTCATATTCAAAAAGTTCATCAATATAATTTGCAATAAGATTTTCTAAATCTTCCAGCAAAAGTTCTAAATCATAGAGAAGCCCAGCATTATTTCCTTCCCTTGCCTCATTCATCAATAATTGTATGGCAACATACTCCTTTATCTCATCTAATTTGTCAAAGGAATCTTTAGGAACACAAAGCAGTATTCTTTCATCATCAATTCTTTTCACTTTTTCTATGGACCTCTGGATTTCATCCTCGTTTTGCCATAGCAGATGGATTATATATCCATCGGCTAATTTAGTTTTCCAAAGGTCCTGATATGAATCGATTCTTTCTAACTCATGAGCTTCCAAGAAAATTTTATAGAAATATCTGGTAATTTCATGTTCATCGTTATATTTCCTAGGAAAAATAAAACTCGGGCCTTTGATTTTCCCGATAACATCACCTGATTTTAAGTCTCTGCCCTTAGCTGATTTATAGAAGTTAATTCTTTCATACAAATCCCCATTGCTGGAAAGGAAAAACTCAATATATTGGGTGCTCCTTCTCTTTATGAGGACCTTTTTCTCTAACAGCGCTTCAAGGGCTCTTTCAAAGGTTTCTCTACTCATCTCCAGCGAGCACAAAAGCAATTCTTCTTTCGGCTCTAACCTTTCTAGTTCATCGACTATATAGATGACAGCAAGGGCTTTTATTATCCTTTTTTCGTTTTCGTCTTCTACCAGTGCTAAGGACTTCTGTGCTTTATTGTAAATATCGACTACTTTCTTATTAAAAATTTCTTTTCTGAAGGATATCTCGAAATAGTCAAAAAGCACATCTAGGTTAAGCAAAAAGCCTTCGTTTGGATTCCGCCTTTTTTCTATAAAATTTAGGAATCCACCTCTTTCATGGCTTGTTAAAAAAGTAAAAAGGGTCCTCTCGTTCTGAGCTACCAGTTCGCAGAGCCTCGGAAGCACAAATAAACTCACCGGATTAAAAGGAAAACATTCCTTAGCTAGATTCTTTAACCCTTCTTCATCGTAGATGTGTCTAAATAAATCCTTCACTCTAAAATAAAGGTCAGTAACTTCTTTACCGCAATTTTCCCACAGTACGTTGAATTTTAGTTCATCTTTTCTTACTACCTGTCCTATAACTTCGTACTCTTCTTTTGCCGGACTTATAAAATAAATTTCTTGGAATCTTCCTTCTACAGTTCTAAATAAATCGATCTGCACCGATTTAGCTTCCTTCAGATAGTGGTCGAAGGGCTTATGCATTATACAGGTAAACTGAATGGCTCTTTCCGTGTCCCTTTCAACCAATTCGGCCATGTCCTGGATCGTTTTTAACTGCAGTCCCACATCGCTTCTTACCTCTTCTTCGACAAATTTGCTGAACTCATCAAAAACCACGTATATCCCGTCAAAAATTCCTTCTTCGCGAAGTTTATACATAAAAGACCTATAGGTATTTATAAAATCATCATTCAACAGCGCATTAAATTGGGCTCCAGCAGTTATATCCGAATATAACTTTGTAAAATATTCATATACCTCAAAATTAAAGCTCTTTAACTCTTCTATAAAGTCCTCAACGGTAAAGTTTATCTCTGACAGCAGGCTTTCAAATTTGCAGTAAGCTTCTGGATAGTCAGCTTTCCACTTTTTTATAGTTTCTATTGCCATCTCAAAAGAAGTTGGAAATTTTAAATTTTCTAGATTCTCCCTTTCCATCGCATCCTTCAATGCAACAAGAAATGCCTGCTCGGGATTCCTGTAATTGTAATTCAATATAACGGGAAGGTAACGGATTTCTTCGGAAACAATAAAATCTATTAAATCGGCCACTTCTGAATCTATCTTTTTTATCTTCCTTTTAAGATCACTTAATATAGAAAGATCCCTATGCGGCGACAATATGTAAAGTAAAACGAGTAAAATATAAGATTTTCCCTTGCCGTACGGGCCTATCAATACATTAGCCTTTTTATCTTCTCTTTTCAAAGTGTTGAGCAATAACTTTTTTAATATATTTACATTGCTAGGTGTGGGGATAAAAGCCTTTATTTTCTTTGTATTGTCAAGATCGTACCTTATATTTACCGAGTAATGGTATAGATCTTCTATTTTTATTAAATCTTTATAATCGGTCGTTACGTTATTTTCACCGCACCTCATTTTTATAATATTCCTCCAGCACTAGAGTTTTGTCCTTCACGTTTAAATATAATGTATTCAGATGTGCAGTCCGCACTATATTTACATAATTTTTCTTCTCCAAAAATTCCATATACCGGTATACTCCGTAACCGTCCAGGTTAAAAATTCTGCTTATTCCCCTGTCGTGCAGAATCTCTTCATTCATATTAATTTCGGTCTTATCGAAAAAATCTAAAACCGCATAAAGCAAAATTAACGGATGTAAAGCATCAAAGGATGGAACCACCCGCTCGTAAATACCCCTTTTTTTGTCCTTTAACCTTAACAACCCTAACCTGCTAAAAGGAGACACTAGATTATCCTCCGGTGAAATTTCATCGATTGCTTTGTCGAGATACATTTTAATTATGCATTCGCAATCATCTTCAAGCGATTTTAGCGAATATTTTTCGGGCCTGAAAATATTTTCAAATTTACTTTTTAAAATCTCTAGAAGTTCTGCCTTCGAAAAATACTTAATATCTATCTCGTTAAAAAACAAATACCAGCTAGTGCAAAACTCCTTGTTAGCAGCAATTTTATAATGCATAAGCCATAAAGTAAAAATGTCTTCAAAGTAGGGGTCGTATTTCTCAATTAGTTCACCTAAAGGAGTTATCTTTAGACTTTTTTTGTCATTACTGTATTCAACAAGACCTGTTGCTAAAAGCCAATATTTTATGGCACCTACCATATTAGCTCCGACGCCTAAAATTTCCACAGCATCCTTTCGTGAAAATAAATTTCCTCCGTACTTCCTGATATTTTTTAATCCCTTCCTCAACCACCCTTCTCTTATATAAAAAGACCCGTGGCCTTTTAATTTATATAAAGTGCCCATGCTGTAAGTTAATCCCCTCTCTTTATCGTTAAAACTTTCCTAATGTAGCACCCACCATCGAAATAACTTATACATTTCCCGCAACGAGTGCATTTTTTTTCATCAATCCTGTAATCGTCACAAGAAACCTTTATAGCCCCAAAGTGGCATACCCCTTCACATGCTAGGCAGCCTATGCACATTTGAAATTTAGTTATCTGGGCTTCTATTTTTTGCTTGAAAATCCTGGTATTTTTTGCATTATAAAGGACAATTTTTAACTGGGTATCTCCTTCAAGCCCTTGCAGTTTCATCACTACATTCTTGTCTTCGTCTAACACGAACACTTCACCTAGAATCTCTTGTCCCATCTCAAAATTTAATTCACCAAAAGGCTTGAAGAATTCGTAAAGCTGTTTTGAGATAGGCTTTTGTAAGTCATAGTATAAAGTATTTTCGTCATTGCTGCACGGTTTAAAGGTAAGAACAGATTTTCTGCTATAATCTACGCCGCTTCCGCCCTGCCTCGCTTTCCACTTACCTTCACGCACGTAAACCTCAGCATCTTCCTTGCCTATTCTCCTGGCAAAATCAATCAAAAATTTCTCCCACTTTTCATTCATCTCGGCCATGTATATGCGCGTCAAAAATTGGGACCAGACACTGTTGTTCGGACAGCACCAGCAACCAACTCTACTATATCCCAACCTGTAGGCCTCATTAAAGTCAATGCCGTTCGCCAATATATAAAGCCATATATCAAATTCCGTCCAGTTGAATATAGGTGATACTACTACCTGTTTCAAGATTTTCGGGCTCACCGTCACATCGGAGTATTTGCTCCTGTTTACACTTTCGCCTCTTCTGATACCGTAAAAAGTGATCACCTTCTTTTTGCCTTTAAAAAGCTGGGCTATCTTTTTGTTGATGGGACCGGTTTTAAAGATGGTGCAGCACCAGCGCATGACCCGGCTAGGAGGTCCTAAAAGCTCGCACATATCAAAAAAACTAGACTCTTTGTTTTTAGCTATAATCAACGGAGTGTAAGGGTTTTTCTCCCTAAAACGGGTTATATAATCTAGTGTAAAAGGAAATTCTAAAGTTGTATCCCCAAAAATATGGATTACTTTTGGACTACCTAAAGCTTTAGTTACTAAATCGCTGACCACCGTAGAATCTTTGCCGCCGCTGAAGGATACGAACATTTCATCCAACTTGAAGCCTGAGGAGATCTTATTTATAAATTCTTTTGTTTTGAAGGCAAGTTCATCAATATGCTTTTTATTGGCATCTATGAACTTCTGTATTTCGCTTTCAAATTTCAATGTTAATCTTTCATCCAAAACTTTTAGTTCATCGGTGATTTTTTCTAATTCTTTTTCTCCAATAGCCAATAAACTCTTTTTATTGACATGTACCGCCTTTCCATCAATAAAATAGAAATTGCCTCTTGCTTCAGCCCACACAGAAGCTTCATTAAACGTTTTTCCCAATATAATTTCTAACAGACGCCTTTCTTTAGGAAATACGGGTCTTACATCGGCTGCAAGATAGGCGCCTTTTGCACCGCATAAATCGCATTTTTCTTCATAGAGGGGAATTTGGCAGTTTTTGCAATAATACAGTTTCGAAAAAGGCTTTGTCCGTCCTTTGCAGTTTGGACATTCAGAAATGTATAAGTCTATATATTTCATTCCACAATCCTGGCATACGTTTTCTATCATGTAGAATCTACCTCGTATAACAGACTAACATAGGTTTTTAGACAATAGTTCTAGATGTTCTTCATAAAATTTTCCTTCGTCTATCTGGCGGATAAAATCTAAAAATGAGCAGGTATTTCCCCTTTGCCTTCTAGTACTTCTAGTATCTTTTTTCAAAATTAGCAATTCCCTCGCACGAGTTAAAGCTACATAATACACCCTAAATTCCTCTTCCAATATTTTTTGAATTTCATATTTATGTAAATCATTATAATCTAAGTCTTCCGCTATTTGGTCATTCTCATATTTGAACAACTCATCTTTATTAAATCCTATTCTAAACTCGCTTTTTGTTTTTTCATATGTAATTAGCGGTTCGCTCTTTCCTCTAATCATCGGTTTTTCTACAAAAGGTATAATAACTATATCGAAAGCCAAACCTTTCGACTTGTGAATAGTCATTACCTTAACAAAATCCTGCTCTTCTTGGACATAAAAATCCGCATTTTCTTCCCTTTGCTCAGATAAAATCATATTGTTTAGATATTCAAAAAAAGTAACTGGATGCAGAAATTCCTGATCTCTAATATTTTTTACAAGTTCCCGCAACTTATAAAGATTGTACAGTTCCTGGTAGCGATTTGTAGTTAAATAGTATTCCTCGATAGCGGTCTCCTCTATTGCAAAGTTCAAAACCTCTATAATTGTATTTGTTCTAGCAAAAATACTTAATTCATCCAGGAATTTTTCAAAATCTTCCCTGCCTTTTGCTACAATTGCTATAAAATAATCCGTTAGTTTTGTTTCACCCCTCGTAATTTCCGATGGATAAGCAATATACTCGAAAAGCTTGCACGTACTTATAACTGAACTACAATTAAAAAACCCTTCTCCTCCGTAAATAACTGCGGGAATCGAATTATCTCTTAACTCTTTTGCTACTTTTTCTACTTGAAAATTTTCTCTGCAGAGAATTGCTATATCTGCATACTTAATTTCTTTCCCATCAAGGTCTATTAGATTCTCTTTTATTTTTCTTATCAATTCAACTATATCTAACTGTTCAATAGTTACTGCCTCTTTTAGCCTTTCGTCCGTTGCCTTCCATTTATATTTGGGCATTATTCTTTCATCAGGACCTGGAAAGACTAAGGGCCTGTAGTCTGTAAAACCTACATCCAGCGTAACTCTCACATCTGTTGAATATTTTCTAGAAAAAATTTTGTTTACAGCATCTATAATTTTGCTGTTGCTCCTGAAATTATCAACCATTTGAATAATCGAGCCACCATTATACTTTTGCGAGATAACATTCCCCATTTTTATAGAACTTTCAATATCGGCTCCTCTAAAAGCATATATAGACTGTTTTTCATCTCCGACTAGAAATACATTTACTCCTTTGTCCATCAAAATACGAACTAAATCAAACTGACTTATATTGGTGTCCTGAAACTCGTCCATAAAGATATACTTATACCGAGAAGCAAGCTTATTAGCTACAAAATCATTTTTAACAAGTTCTGCAGTATATTTTACTAGATCATTTGGTGTTACTATATCGTTTTCTTGCTTGTATCTTTCAATTCTTTCTTCAACCTTATAAAAAAGCTCTATGAAGGACTTCTTAAAACCAGGCCAAAATTCTTGTTCTTCATTTATTTTAAAATTATCTTCCCTAGTTATTCTCAAACCTTTGTTATCACAATCTTCATAAAGCTTTCTCACAAGTTTTAATAACTTATGTTCGGGCAAAGAAATCAAATATCTATCAAAAGCATACTCGCCTATTGTATCTCTTATAATCTCATTTAATTTCCACGTAACACTTTTTATCTCAAATTTAGGTGAAATCCCTATAATATATCCGTACTCCCTTAATATTTTTTCACAAAATCCATGAATCGTATCTATATTAAGCATAGATGTGAAATCCACAAATTTTCTCTTCTCTTCTTCAGACCTTAATATAAAATTTCGCGAATCTCCCATAATATTGGTAATGTGTCTCAATTTCTTTCGCTCTAGCAAATAGTCAAAATAAAGCCTTTCTATTAAGCGGTTTTTTACTTCAGATGCTGCTTTGTTGGTGAATGTTATAATAACGAAATCAGATAGAGAAGCTCCTACATCGTCGTTTAAACATTTTATAACTAATTCTATCAAAAGTTCCGTTTTACCGGTTCCAGCACCAGCCTTCAGATAAAAAGGGAATTGTATGTTTAAAATTTCTTTCTGGGTATCGGTAAGGGGGGTTCTTGCAAATTTTTCGATATAATTTCTTACGTTCAATCTTACTCCTCCCTCTTCAATTTCTCCAATTTACAAATATCTTTAATTTCACAATATGAACATCCTATTTTTTTATTTATGGGAACGAGAAGCTCATGCATTTTTAATTTAAAATCCTTCATGTCTTTATCTATTTTGTAACAGTAAAACTCCTTATATCTTCCTTTACATTCATCTTCGTCTCTTCCCTTCCATATATAATTCGATATTATTGCAAATTCTAGGTAGTTAAAAAGAGGGATTCTTATATATTCTGTCTCCTTCACAACTGATCTTAGAAAGTAATAATCGTCCACAACTTCTACGTAAAAGTTATTTATCCCTTTTTTAACTATCCTTCCTATCAACTTTGAAAGATAGCTCTTCACATACCTTTCTAACCATATAAATTTGAATTTATTATTTTCCCAAAGGAAGAACCATCTTTTTAAATTATTTTCTCCTTCTACTATAAACTTTTCTAGATCTGAATAATACTCATCATCATGAACAGTATAAACCTTATTTTTATATCTCTCTCCATGTTCTCTTAAACAATAACTAAAACAAAACCATGATGCATAGAAAGAAAGCTGATAATCATTAAAGAAACATAGATGTTTCCCGTCTTCGCAAAAATTTCGGTAATAAAATAATTTCTTGCAATACTTGTAAAATAATCTGTCTATCAGTTTTTCTTTTTTATTTAAAGAACCTTCAAATACTACTAGTTCCCCCTCATCTACACTTTCAAGTTTTCCTTTAACCTCTAAAGTACTTTCGGCTTTTACAGATAAACTGTCAATATCCATACCTTCTCTTCCTAATATCGAAGTTAGGTCTTCTAGAAAAACCGAAGGACCTAGTTCTTTTTCTCTTTCTCTTTGAGAATAAGTAAAATAAATCCTCTCTCCCGTAAAATCGAGGACGTTTTTGAAAAGATATCTCTCAAGTTTAAGGTGGTAATCTTCATCATGCATTTCCATAGGCTTTTCGCATATTCCATTTTCTTCCATTATTTCTATTATATCCTGCGAAAAAGGAAAATCTCTTTTTAGAGGTCTCGGATACTTATCATTTTCAGCCATCACAAAAAATACATATTTAAACTTATGCATGTTTTCTAAATTCACTACATTAAGATAAAGCAAATCTTCATCAACTTCTTCTAGTTCTTGTCTAAATTCCTCGATTAAAGCTATCAAGTTTTTAGCAAAAAAAGCTGCATCTGTACTAACATAAGAAGATATACTAATTTCATTCAAGGTATCTTCGATCCTCGAAATTAACTCTTCTTCAAATTCATAACCTTCTAGTCCAAAAGTACTTTTTTCTTCAAATAAGTACTTACCCACATTTTTGATATAATCCCTTATATTCATCTGAATGTCTTTCAAATCTTCCGAAATCCTTTTTAATACCTCTAATATCCCTTTCATATTCTTCAAAAAATCATCAGATATAGCCGCAAAAGGATGTCCCTTATACTGCAACAAATTCTTTTTTCCCTCTTTTATCTTTTCTAATGATTCCAGCCATGCCGAAATATCACTGCTGTTTTTAAAATATTCTTGTACCATCCTAAACTGGAAAAGATAATCGCTCCATTTTACATCATTGCCTGAGATATACTTCCAGTTCGAATATAAAATTATTTTAAACTTATCCACATCAATTCCTTTTAAAATTACTTCGCACAACTGAACTATGAACTGGGTTACAGGATAAGAAGAGACAGGTCTTTTCCTTCTTATAACATGAATTCTTTCAAAATTCTCCTTGAAAAAACTTAGTTTATCTTTAAATGAAAGCTCTGTGCCATCCTTATTTTTTACTGATGTCCTTAAAAAGTCATACTTAGAATAATAGATTTTATCTATAGAATTTAAATCTACATGTTGCCATTCTTCTTTGTGGTTTACCTTAGGATCAAGCAAAAATACGCCGTATCTTTGCAAAAGCAGATCTAACTCTTCTTCAAATTTTTCTTTGTCTACCGCATTTACTATGGCAAAATCCTTCAACAGATTCTTCAATTGCTCCTTTAGATTAACTTCAGGCTTTAAGTTCTCATTAATAATCTTATTAATAATCTCAGTAATTTTCCTTATAACGAACTTAAATTCTTCCTCTCTATTGTAAAAAGGCTCATATATCACGATAGAATCGTCTTTCTTAAGAAAGGTAGTATCTTTTAGAAAATTTTCGCGAGCAGTTTGAAGCCATGATATAGAATCATTTGTTTCAAAATTATTTAAATCATTTAGTGAATCAGTTTTCTGAGCAATGAGCTTAGTTACATCTATGTCAAAAAGTTCCTCATAATAACTCAGAATGATACTTTCTGTACTATCTAGAAGGTTTGATTTTGCCACGAGGTAAACTTCTTTTTCTAAGCTTAATGCCTTATGAATGACAAAATACTGATGATCATTAAAGAAAAGAAAACCATCGAAAAATATAAAAGCATAATTGTTTAAAATCTCGGATATCTTTTCTTTTAAAGCGACAATATACGGTTCTTTATTTTTTAATTTTTCTATGTCAACTTTTGCTATACTTGGTTTTCCATTCTTAATATCAATAAGTTCATCTTTGAAATCGTTATACAGCTGGAATATATTATAGTAAAATTCCGGATAACTTTTCTTAATTTCGTATAAAGCACTATCCTTTATTTTCTCAACTTCTTTAAACATGAAAAACTGATACAATTCAAAAAGCTCATTAACTAAAGTTTGATATAACCTCTCTTCAGAATAAAAATGTTTTATCAATTCATACAATATGGCCCTCTGGTCTATTGTAGAAATATAACCTCCTTCTTGCCGAAGCAAGTATCTCACGTAATGTGTAAATTCATCAAATGAACATAGATTGAAATCTAAATCATTTTCTTCTATTTTTCTTGTTTTGAATGCTCTAAACAGCTTTTTATCCTCATCCTGATCTAACCTGAGTTTTTTCAAATTAGCAGTTGCAGTAATGTATAAAAAGTTTTTATTGCTTTTTTCTATTTCTCTTTTTATTTCGCCGAAGTCTTCGTGACTCAATAATTTAACCTTTAGCTTTTTGTTTTTCATTTAAAATCACTCCACCTTCAAATGGGATAAAAAATTTTAAAAATTACCTTCTCTCCTAGCATTACAGCAGAATCTTCCACCACATCTATTTTATATCCCTTATATTTTTCTTTTAACTGCCTTAACTTTTCTGGAGAAATTTCAACTTCCGGAACATCTATCTTTTCTCTATACAACTTCCCGTTTAATTTATAAAGTTTCGCTAGGTTTTCATACTTCCTTTCAAGTATAAATTCATTCATATCTAGGTCAATTATATAGTTGTCATACCACTTTTTGTTTTTCTCGATATAGTATATTGGAAGCTCAACTTTGGTAACTTCTTCCAAAAATTTATTAGGATTTTCTTTTATTGCTGACAAAATCTTCTTTTCTAACTTTTTTATTACACCAACTTTATAATTTAAAAGCGGATTTTCTGAGGTCTTCTCTCTCAGTAATCTGCTCAATTCTTCCCATAATTTTTCAGCTTCAGATTCTTTTTCAACTTTAAGTACCTTTTCCACATATCCATCTAATAAATCCGCTAAATTTTCGTCAACTGCTATAGATTCTTTTAACACCTCCTGCATATATAGCAAAAGTCCTTGATTTACATCACAGACAGTTCCACCTTCTTTTATGCTCTTACCTTGCCTAGTCGTAAGCCCTATACCGCTCCCTGTCAGATTAGCACTGCCTATAATAGCTTTTTCGTCATCAAAGCAGTAAATCTTTGCATGAATCTTTAAATTTACATATACCTTCCAGCTATATTTTACAATGCTCTCTTTAAATTTAAAGTAAGAAGCACCTCTGAAGAAATCCATTAAATCAAAATTCAATACGATTATCTTTTCTACTTCTTGCTTACAATTTTGAGAAAGTAAATCATTCACAAACATGAAAGCGTCATAAGTTACATAAGCACTTACTATTAAAATCTTCCTCTTTAACGTCGGTATATATTTTTCTAGTCCATCTTTTAACACACTTATGAATTCATTCTGCATCGCTTTCTCTCCATTAACAAAGTTTTCAATCAAATCGAACTTTACCCATACCTGATAAAACTACTCCATGCCATATGCCGGTACTCATAAATGGCTGGACCACATACGGACTTACCGCATCCGGTTTTCGCACTACCGAATACACTTTCTCCACATATACTTCGCTAAAGCGTCGCGGAAGGTGAGAAAACCTCTTTATATTTGTTTCCAAAACCTTCCTTACTCCCAATACAAAGCTGTCGGACATCTTGCCTATAAGTTTTCCTTTATGATATATTCCATAAACCGGGAAAGGTCTATCGATCAAAACTATTTCCAAAGGATCTCCGGGTTTCACTTCGTTCCTTATATATATCTGGACTTCATAAGGGTCAAGCCCCTGAAAACTCCCGTCAACAAAACTCTCCTCATCAACGTCACCATCTATTCCCACTTCAAGCGAAACAAGAATTTTCCTTCCGTTCTTTTCCTGCCCAACCTCAATCCATCTCCCATTTTCCATATACAGAAAAATTAATGGATTGCTTTTCTTTCTAAACCATTTGAATTCTTTCTTCGTTTTTGAAAGCGCAAAGCACCAAATCCTTGCTTCTTTTTCAAATTCTTCTTGAAGGTTCTTTGCATCAGGCTCCAGCATATACATATACTCGAATTCTTTATTTTTTGCCTGTTCTTCAGTGCATACAACAACATGGGATATATTTTCTTCGAAAAATTCACTGGATAATCGATTATTTATTATCACATTCACCCTTACAGTTTCACAATCTAAACTGTCCCCCTTAGCTCCACAAATAAGCTTTAAAGTGCTGAAAATCTCTTCAGCTCGAAGTTCACCTGTATTGATAAAATCATCAACAGTAATTTCTCCTCGAAAACCATTCAATAAATCTGCCACCCATACGGGATAAATCCTAATTCTTTTCCAAATATCCAAACCGTGAGGAATTTGTCTTTGCCAGAGCTTCCCCGATACTTTCAAGGCTTCGCCTATATTTCTGCACAAAATCGCTGCCTTTTCATTACTATCCAACAAATTACACAATTTCCCCAGATCATTTTCAGCCGGTAATTCTTTCATCAACCCGGCTAATTTTTGAAACTTGCTTTTATCCTTTGTTTCTAAAAGCGCTTCCACTTTTGATATGTAATCCGCATAAATTCCCTTTTCTTGTCCATCGATATTTTTATAATCAGCTTTCTGCCCATTAGAAATTACTTTTGGCTTAATCTCTAAATTAATTTGTTCTTCTAAGCTTTCAGCGACCCCGGTTCTTTTTTCTATTTGTACATCAATAGAATTATCCTTAAATTGAACCTCAGGCAGAGCAGGCAATTCCATTCCAGGTTCATAATCTGGCCTGCAGGTTCTAAAATGCCTGCAATCTGTCTTATAGCATCTGCAGGCTATTTTCAGTTCATCGCCTTCTTTTATGAGACCCCAGACGATTTCATCCCTGTCACCAAGAAGGGCACAATACATGCCAAGCTCCCATTCTTTTTGCTGGATTTCAGTCAGCAAGTGGGTATAATTATCTACCGAAACATCTCCTTTAACCCATCTCAACCCCGCCAGTTCAATTAACATTGCTTTTAAATTTTTTCTGCCCCTTACTTTGCTCTGAAAAGTTTTATCAGTTCTTAAATCGCCATTTATAACATATACATTGCTGTCATAAGTCACATTAGATTTTGTAATCATCCTCATCCACCTCAAGATGCATCACAGGAAGCTCATATTCCATGCGCAAAGAGTCATATTGCCATTCTCGAACGCTTTTCTCGGATCTGTTAAGGCTTCTTGCTTTAATTCTAAGGATTAAATCCTCATCGATCCAGGCTATCACTTCGATCTTTTCCCCGAAAAATCCAAAAGCCGGAACACTCAAGTAACCAAGCGCATTACCCGTACCATCTGCAAAAACCAGATTAGCAGCAGGTGCATCTTCAACCAGGGCAAACGTTGCTGTTGAAAAATCCCCTGAATTTATATAATGACCTTTTGCGAATAGCGGATAAAGACTGCCATCGGACATAACAACTCCTACTGTCTGGGTCAGTATATGTTTACCTTCATTTATGCTCAGTCTTGCCGCCCCTCCGGCCACACTCCACTCCGGTTCACCTTCAGGATAATACTCTTTTCCTTCCCAAAATTCAGCAATACGCTCGTTAAAAGGCCTCAGGTTTACACTTCCGCCAACCATTAAAATACAGTCTAATTGGGCAATATTCATACCCGAACGTTCCAAACATTCCCCAAAGCATGAAATAGCATCATCTATAACTGGATTTATCAAAAGAGTAAATTGTTCTATATCGATAGTCTCAAAAACATCACCTAAAGGTCCATAATCTAATATCTGTATTTGAGCTGTATCATCCCAGGTCAGGTCTCTTTTAGCCTGCTCACATGCCGTCAGCATCTTATCCCTTGCTTCAGCAGGCATATCATCAAAAGAAATTTTTTGACCTGATTTCCTCACAATGCGCCTATGAATCCACTCAGCCATCAACCTGTCAATATAATCTCCAGCTTTGTTTATTCCGCCTGTAGCAAGTTCCTTTATACAGCCATTTCTATTTTCAATAACAGAAACATCAAGCGTTCCACCACCCCAGTCGAATACCCCAATTCTAGTGTTATGGCCGATTTCATTATAGTGATAGAATAATGCAGCAGTAGGTTCACTAACAAAACTTTTTACTTCTATTCCTGCCATGCGCGCTGCTTTCCGGAGTGCAGCCCGGGCAGCAGGCGAAAAACCTACTGGCACTGCAATTACCGCTTCTTTCAATTCATCGGTCCCCAGCCTTTTTTTAACTCTTTCCTTCAATCCCAGAAAGACCTGGGCCGCCACCATTTCAGGTGTCCAAATCCGCCCTGCAATCTTCCAGGTTTTATCAGTGCCAAGATATGTTTTTATAGAAGGAATAACCTCGCAGGACTCCCTCAGTTCCTCACGCCTTCTCCATGCTTCGCGTCCGCAGTATACCCTACCAGTCATACGATCAATAATAACAAGAGAAGGAAATGGATATTCATCATCCGAAAATTTCTTTACTCTTCTTTTATCCTCAATCCCGATACATGCACTGTTTGTTGTTCCAAAATCAATCCCAAACCAGAACAAACCCAATCACCCTATCACCAATCTGTTTTTTCTAAATTGATTCCTGCACCAATTAAAACCTTAAAAATTTTTTCTGTCAGGCTTTTCAGATAATCAGCTATCTGAGCATCACCTGGCCTATTTTTTGCGGTATTAAAATCTTTATAGTATCTGAATAATTTATCATAGAGTTTTCCTTTAAATTCCTCTAATACATAATTACACTCACTTTCGATACGATCTTTTAAACGCATAACTTCTTCTTCATGATGCCGCTTTTCTGCATTCAGAATCTCCTGCAATTCTGCTTTTTGTTTTTCAATGTTCACAAGTTTCTCGTTTGTTTCTCTCAGTACTGCTTGCATTTTTTCTATCTCTTTTTCTTTTTCATGTATAATTTGCCTTTCCTGCTCCAGCTGGCATCTCAAATCTTTTATTGCTTTTTTTAGATAATCATTTTCCTTTTCTATACCTTCTATGTACTTCGTTATTTTCTCCAGCCATCCTGTTACATCCTCTTTTTTTACCAAAACTTTTTCGTTTTCTTTTCCTTTCTCGATAATTTCACTGCTCTCCGGTACTTTTTTCTCACTACCTTTTAGCCGTAGTGTCTTAATCACTCCTAAATCCAAACACTTGCGCTGTAGATATTCTGGCCAATCTTTCGATACTTTTTCAATATAATCAATAACTTTTTTGCCGATAAACACCCTTTTTTGCGCTGCTAATAACCAGTCTAAAATATCACTCAATAATTCTTCATATTCTTCATTAAACTCCCCTTTTTCGACAATAGAACAGAGAACCATTGCAGAAATTGCTGAAATCTCAACTTCATCGAGCTGCCTTTTCTCAACAGGAAATTTTAAGAGATACCTGTTTTCTAAAAGTTCCTTTCGAAAGCGTTCAGTTAAAACTTTACCGGGAACTTCTTTGCCACTTTTAGTGTTCATTAAAGATATATACAAAAGAAGCTCTGTTGCTTCTTCAGTATATTCAGGTATCAATTCCTTAATAATACCAATAATTCGAAAATAGCCGGCATTACTTTTCATCTCATCGCTTCCAGTCAACTTATTAATAAGTTCTTTCCTTTGGTCCACAGAAGCTCCCTTCCAGGTAGAAATAAAAGCTTGTATCGAAACTCCAGGCGGCAGATTGGGTATTAAACCAAATGCAACTTTTACATAATCGGTACTCTGTAAGAGTGTCTCTAAACCTTTTCTAGCATTATCCTGGTCATTTTTATTGATCTTTTTATTTTTCTTATACTTTTCAACTATTTTTTCAAGTTGTTTAACTATTTCTTCCATTTTCTCTCACCTCTACAGTATTTTTTAAACATTTTATAATACTTGATTTTTCAGGCGACAGCAGAATTATATCAACTATATTTAAAAGTTTGGAAGCCGCTGCAATCTTTAAATGTTCGTCAGTAAAAGAGTTCTATTTATCCCCCCAAAACCTTTAGAGAAAATCTGTCTAATATGATAACCTTTAATAAGGAAATGGGGGTAGATGTTAATGAGTAGCAAAAACCAGTACAGTGATGAGTTTAAAGAGCAAATTATAAAATAATGTCAGGAAACAGGCAATGCAGCTACCCAAGCCCGGCGTTATAATATTTCAACTGATACTATTCATATATCAAGTGATAATCTGCTGCCGGTAATAAGAACTGATAACCGGCCGCAGTTTATGTCAGCTAAATTTGCCAAAACTTGCCAGGAATTAAAATTGATACATGAGAGAATACCCGTAAAAACTCCTAATATGAATGCACATATAGAGGCATTT
>NZ_FQWY01000084.1 GCF_900129805.1 Thermosyntropha lipolytica DSM 11003 | reverse complement strand
TGGTTGGAGACCCGACTATGGCAGGTCCTTTGACCGGTGTTGAGCTTAAGCTGAAAGTATTCCATATTTTCGAACTTAAGGACCTGATTGATCCTAATGTTTATGAAGAACAGCTCGGTATGATGGAAATGGTTCTTGATGTAGACGCTCTTTGTGAAGAAATGGAAAATATCAGAAAAGAATGTGGATGTTAACCGGAAGAAAAGGAGTTGAAAAGAGATGGCAGAGATCAGGGTAGTCCATTATTTGAACCAGTTTTTTGGTCAAATAGGTGGCGAAGAAAAAGCTGATATAGCGCCGTTAAAACAGGATGGACCTGTAGGACCGGGTCTTGCTCTTCAGCAGGCTTTAGATCCGGACATGAAGATAGTGGGAACGGTAATATGCGGAGACTCTTATTTTAATGAAAATACCGAGACAGCATTAAATGAAATAATTGAAATGATTGCGGGTTATAAGCCGGATATAGTGGTAGCTGGGCCCGGATTTAATGCCGGACGTTATGGTATGGCCTGTGGTGCCGTATGTAAAGCAGTTCAGGAAAGACTTAATATTCCAGCTTTAACTGGACTGTATGAAGAAAACCCCGGTACTGATATGTATAAAAAAGAAGTTTATATTGTCAAAACCGGAAATTCAGCTGCGCAGATGCGAAAAGCTATTCCGGCCATGGCCAAACTGGCAGTAAAATTGGCTAAAGGTCAGCCTATCGGTTCTCCTGATGAAGAAGGCTATTTTGCTAAAGGAATACGCAAAAATGTATTCCATGAAAAAAGAGGTTCTACCCGTGCGGTTGATATGCTGGTAGCTAAGCTAAAAGGAGAACCTTTCAAAACCGAGTATCCTATGCCGGTATTTGACAGAGTTAAACCGCGTCCAGCGGTTAAAGATCTGAGCAAAGCCAAGATTGCTCTAGTTACTTCTGGTGGTATAGTACCCAAAGGAAATCCTGATCGTATTGAGTCTTCCAGTGCTTCTAAATATGGGAAATACGATATAACCGGAGTAAATGATCTCACAGCGGAAACTTATGAAACTGCTCATGGCGGATATGACCCGGTTTATGCTAACCAGGATGCCGACCGGGTATTACCGGTAGATGTACTACGGGAGATGGAAAAAGAAGGCATAATCGGCAGTCTGCACAATGTCTTCTACACTACAGTTGGTAATGGTACTTCCGTTGCCAATTCCAAGAAATTTGCTCATGAAATAGCCCTTGAACTTAAAGAAGCTGGAGTAGATGCGATTATACTCACCTCTACCTGAGGTACCTGTACCCGTTGCGGTGCAACGATGATAAAAGAGCTGGAAGATGTAGCAGATGTGCCGGCTGTACACATTTGTACCGTAGTGCCGATTTCCAAGACGGTAGGAGCTAACCGCATTGTTCCGGCAGTAGCTATTCCGCATCCGCTGGGTGATCCGAAGCTGAGCCCGGAAGAAGAAAAGGCTTTGCGGAGAAAGATTGTCGAAAAAGCGCTTAAGGCTTTATGTACTGATGTTGAAGACCAGACGGTTTTCTAAAAGATTAAGCGGGTTAAGCCTTTAAAAGGCTTAACCCCTTGTATAAAATATAAAGGAGGTAAAAGCCTTGACCTATCCAGTAATCAAAGCAGCAGCCTATGTACTGGTACATGCTCCCAACATATTGTTAGAGCATGGGACCACCATCACCTCAGAGAAGCTGTTAAATCCCGATTCAGAATATTTAAAAGCGCTTCCCAGCCATTTAAGAAGCTTTGAAGA
>NZ_FQWY01000085.1 GCF_900129805.1 Thermosyntropha lipolytica DSM 11003 | reverse complement strand
ACTACGATTACATTTTCATTGCCGTATTTTTCAGCAGCTTCTTTAATACGAGCTTGATTGGCCATGTCCATGGCCCCGGCTGCCGTTCAGACGAAACACTCAGTGCTGGTAAAGATTATTTCTCCTCCTATAGTTTCCATGCAAGCAGCTATAGCCGGACCGGGAATACCGTCACGGTCTCCTAATATGCAGATTTTCTTCCCTTCAAAAAAGCTTTTATCCATCTAAAACACTCTCCTTCCTCTGACTCTCTATATTTTGGCCTTATCTCTATATTTTCTTAAAATTTAGAAGCCTAAGGCTCCCATTTTGTTATAACCCAGCTCATTAGTAGCACCGGTAATAGCTTGTATTTCAACGGTTATGGAGCCATCTTCGGCTAATGAACCATCAAAACCACCGGCAATTACATTAACAGCATCAATATATCCTATTACCCGATCTAATTTGGGCAAGGTAATTACTTCATTAGCATTTCCACCGCTTACTACCGCATCGGCGGAAGGATGAGAATCAGCCAGTGACTGGGAAGCTCCATCTCTTCCGGCATATTCATCAGTTACACAAACGGTTTTAACTCCTAAAGCAGCAATCTTGCGGCAGTTCATGATGAGGTCAGCATCAGGATTACCAAAACCTTCTTCACTGATAATTACCCCATCAACTCCCAGGTATTCTACCAGTTTAGCCGTAAAGTTAGAACTGCGTTCCTTGTCCAGCAAGGTAACATTTTCATTGGTACAGATAACGCCTATAAAGTTGTAATCCTTGCCATGTCTTTCATAAAGGTCATAGATAATAGGGTTATTCATGTGATGGAAAGTAGTGTTTTTATCACATGAAGACACACAGTTACCGCTTATAATAGCTCCATCCATTACTTCCGTCGGATAGATAAAAGTGGGTAATATCTGCTTGGCATCTACACCATAAAGATAAGTGTCATGCATAAGCCCCTGGCTCTGCAGCATGTAAACATAAGCAACCTTCGGCAGATCAGGATACTCTTTAAGCTGTTCAAATAAAGGCTTGGTTTCATATACTTTTATTTCATCTGGTTCTACATTCCTTGCTACTTCTGCTATATAGCGGGTAGCTTTAAGTCCAGCCATCCTCACAGCTGCTTCATGCTCGTGCTGCTGCAAGCCTTCTACTTTATCAACCAGAACTACAACATTTATAGTTTTGGAAAAAGGTGTATAATCTGCCCCGGGTCCGGTCATGTCAATAATCCCTTCCTGGAAGCCAACAATTTTACCTACAGTTAAAACCGTCATGCCTTTTAAAACATGAGTTCTGCCAGACCCTACAATCTCAGCATTGCCAAAGAACCCCGGAAAAACCTGGCCATTGCCGGAAACCTTAACGCGAGGTTCTAAAACATCCTTTACCGGACAAATTCTTACTGAGTCACCAGGGCGAACAATTTCTACATCAATTTTGGAAAAACGCTCATCCTGAATTTCTTTTAAAAGCTCTTCTTTGTTGATATAAACTACACCATCTTTAAATTCGGTCTTATCACCAAACCTGACATCCTTGACATGAATATTGCCAAGTTCTAATCGCATCCTTATCCCTCCAGACTATTCAACATACTTTTTAATCTTTTCTTCTATATCTTCCGGGGTAATGTCTTGCCCGGAAAGCTCATCTATCTTTTCTCCGTTTTTGTAAAAG
>NZ_FQWY01000039.1 GCF_900129805.1 Thermosyntropha lipolytica DSM 11003 | reverse complement strand
GATCGGGATGGGAGGGCAGTTCAAAATCTGCCAAAATCTTTTCCAAGGTCCCCGGACCTATTTTGGCTGCTCAGCCGGCTGCCCTTACCATCTGGGTAAGCCTTACTTTTTCCATATCCTCACCGTTCCACCTTTCATAGAAAAATATCTACTCCCGGCTTCCTGTTTCATAGACCGGGTGCTCGTAGACCGGTTTTAAAACCGTTCCGCCGCAGAGCCAATCTCCACAGGCGTTAATTCCCGCAGAACTTGCGGTACTCATGTTTATGCAATATTTGCATACTGCATAAGGTTTATAGCTGCATTAATGTCTCTATCATGTTTCGCTCTGCATTCCGGACATTCCCACTGCCTGGTTGAGAGTTTTAATTCGGGGAGAATATAACCACAATTGCTACATTTTTTACTTGATGGATAAAACCTGGGAGCGATTATCAGTTTTGAGCCCCTTTCCCTTTTATCCTTATGGTTAAGGGTTATACAAATGCCTGCATAAAAGCTTTATATCCCTTATAAGCCATATAAAGATCAGCTTTGCTTACGATTTCAAAAGGCGAGTGCATGCTGAGAACGGCTACTCCGCAGTCTACAACCTCCATACCGTAATAAGCTACATACTGGGCAACCGTTCCCCCTCCTCCTATATCTACCTTGCCCAATTCCCCTACCTGCCACAAGACCTTGTGCTCATCAAAAAGCTTTCTAATCTTCCCTAAAAATTCAGGATTAGCATCATTAGACTCGGCTTTGCCCCGCGAGCCGGTATATTTAGTAAGGACTACTCCTCCGGCCAGGAAACTGCAGTTCATCTTTTCAAAAACTTCCGGATAATTCGGATCAATGGCCGCATTTACATCAGCAGAAATGGCATAAGAATTGGCCAGGGTCTGGCGCACAGCATAATAACTGTCTTTTCCTGTTTTATAAAGCAAAAGGGTGATCAGGTTTTCGATGATAAGGGATTGCAGGCCCGTATTCCCGGTACTCCCTATTTCCTCCTTGTCAACGAAAAGGCAAAGTGCTGTACGCTTAGGCCTTTCTACCTCCAGAACTGCCTGCAGGGAAGTATAGGCACTAACCCGGTCATCCTGTCCATATCCGCCTATCATACTCCTGTCCAATCCTACTTCCCGGGCTTTAAAAGCAGGCACCAGCTGCAGTTCGGCACTGGTAAAATCATCTTCTTCGATATCATAGCGCGCTTGCAGAATCTCCATTATATGCCTTTTTATTTTATCTTTTTCCTCGCCTATAAGCGGGCGGCTTCCTATTAGGACATTCAGATCTTCGCCTTTAACTGCCTCTGCCATCTTCTTCTCCATCTGTTCTTTGGCCAGGTGGGGAAGCAGATCAGATATGGTAAAAACAGGATCATCTTCCCCCTCTCCTATGTTTATCTTTATAACCCGGCCATCCTTTTTAACTACTACTCCATGTAGAGCTAAAGGGATACTGAGCCACTGGTATTTCTTGATCCCTCCATAATAATGAGTTTTAAAAAGAGCCATATTATCTTCTTCATACAGAGGCCGGGGTTTTAAATCAATGCGGGGGGCATCGATATGGGAAACTACTATATTTATGCCTTCAACCAGCGGTTTTTCTCCTATTACCAGCAGGGCAGCTACTTTATTCTTTTCCGTCCAGTAAAACCTTTGCCCCGGCTTAATACCTTCACTCGACGTTAAATCTTCAAAACCCGCCCTCTTAGCTTCCGCAACAATAAAATCCACCGTTTCCCGTTCGGTTTTGGCCTTATTCAGAAAATCCACATACCCCTGGCTGAAATTTTCGATAAGACCCAGTTCTTCTTTATCGATTTTTTCCCATATAATATTACTCTCTCTGCCCATCTTTTGACCTCCTTCAAAATATGGTATTCAGGCTTCCTTTTATCCTTTTAAAAACCACCGTTCTTTAAGCAGATTTAAAGTATTAAAAGCTTTAAATATAATGTTGGCCAAATAAGAATTATCTATACCTTGCTCTAATAGCAGCAGGCTGCCTATACCCAGAGCAGCTCCATATCTTACAAATGGAGTTAGAAAAACAAAAGCTACCGCCAAAATAACCACATTCTTAAGCAGAACCACCATCATGCCGGCCAAACGGTTTAGCCCTGCCCAGAATCCGGTCATAAAAATTATATCCAGATAGCTCCATAAAAACCTGACCACCCTGCTCCCTATAATTAAGAGCACCATAAAAGATAAAGCCAGAAGCAAAAAAGAAGCTAAAGAATAGGCTATATCAGCTTCCTGCCTGCCGGGTAAAAACGGCACCCCTTCACCTATACCTGCTGCCGGCAGAGCAGTTAAAAAAAGCCTCTCCCGCAAAAAATCAGCCATCAGGGTTATAACCCCATAATAATCTTCCATATATAGAGCTAAATTATCGTAATAAGCCCAGGCCAGGATAAGCCCGGCAGCTAACCCTATGATTCCGCTTAAAGCCTTAATAAATCCTTGCTTAAAACCTGCAAAAAGGCTTCCGACCAAAAAGATGAGGATAATATAATCTACCCAGTTAAACTCCATACCTTCCCCAAGCCATTATAAAACTATTTTTAAAATTATAACATACTTTAAGGAAAATCCAGCCAAAAATAGAGAAGGAGCCCTAAGGCTCCTTCTATGGCAAACATTCCCTCTCCCCCGCGATTATATTTTACAAATTATACCGCTCATAAAACTGTTTTATTACTAATAAGTATAAATGATGCCATAAAAAAAATAAATACCCTTTTAAAAAATTTTTTCATAAATTAGCCTTTGCCTTTTCTATTTGGGCTCCAGTATAAATAACAAAAAGATAGCTACAATAAATGGAAAGTGCTATAATAATTCTGCAGCAGAAGCTACGGGAGGGAAAAAGCATGGAAATGATAGCCACCTTTAAAGATATGGCTACTATAACTTCCTATATGAGAAACTTCGGCATGTGGGCCCCTCTCATCGCTTTTATCCTTTTTACCCTCCAGGCTGCTTTTCCTGTATTCCCTTATATAATACTGGCTTCCGCCGGAGGCATTCTTTTTGGTTTTAAAACCGGTTTTCTTCTCGCCTGGTCAGGTGCTCTGGCTGGAGCCTGTCTGGCCTACTGGATAAGCCGTTATGTAGCATCAGACTGGGTAATCGAGCAGGTTAAAGACAGGCTAGGCTATGATCTCACCCAGATAGATAACCGCATGGCCTTCTGGACCATAGTTTTAGTCCGGGTGCTTCCCATCTTCCCTACGCCGGTTATCAATGTAGCTGCAGGAGTAAGTGGCATGCCCTTTTGGAGTTTCTTCTTCTCTTCTGCTATCGGCAAAATCCCTACCGCCGTCCTTTATACCGGGCTGGGGATATGCCTTTTTAACACCCATGATGTAAAAATGGCCATCATAATTATAGCCGCCATAGCCATGACCGCTCTTCTCGCTCATTTTTTGAAAAAAGAAGGCAAAATTTCTTTCATTAAACCGGGAAAAGGTGAATAAATATAAAAAAAGCCGCAGCTATTCTAAAAGCTGCGGTCTTTATATCTTCTATTCTGGCGGAAGCGTGTGAGAATCGAACTCACCTGCGCCGGGACCACCGCCGCACGACTGGATTTGAAGTCCAGGCGGCCCACCAGGACCGATCCGCTTCCGCTTATGAGTATATAACTTTTCCTTATACTTGTCAAATACAGGTTTTGCTAAACTTCCGGCCTTACTATAACCGATTCTATAGGATAACCTTTCTTTTTCAGCTCCTCAATCGCCTCTTCACAGTCCAGAGCTTCCACCCTTATTATGGCTTTATACAAATCGCGCACCTTATCATAATATACTACGGTATTCAAAATATTTATCTTCCTCTGCCCAAAAACCGCCGTAATGTCAGCTAGTATTCCCGGTTTGTTTTCTATAAATATATCTATACGGGTATGGGGCTTGTTTACTCCCAGTATTTCGATAAAAGCGTCAAATATATCGGTTTCGGTTATAATGCCTACCAGTTCGCCATTTTCTACTACCGGCAATCCGCTTATGGTATGTTCGCGCATCAATTTAGCTGCCCTTTCAATATAGCTTTCGGCATCTACGGTAACCAGCTTCTGTTTTTTCGGCATTATGTCTTTTATTTTAGTTTTAGCCAGAATATAATTTAACTCATGAATGCTCAAAGAGGTTGCGGATGAAGGCATGGCATGGTTCAGGTCGCTTAAGGTTATTATCCCTACCAACCTGCCATGATCCATAACCGGAAGCCGGCGGATATTGTTTTCCTTCATCAGCCGAAAAGCATCATTTACCGAGCTTTCCATCTCAACCGTTATTACCCGGGTAGTCATTTTGTCCTTTACCTTCATCTTTATAAAGCCTCCTTCAGCGCTTTTATACAAATAAAGGCGGCCTCTTTTAACCGCCCAAATAAGCCTTCTTTACCTCTTCACTCTTCATTAATTCTCCTGCCTGCCCGGAAAGGACTATCTCACCAGTTTCCAGGACATAAGCCTTATCAGCGATGGAAAGAGCCATGTGGGCATTCTGCTCTACCAGGAGAATAGTAGTACCCCGGTTGTTTATATCCTTTATTATTTCAAATATTTCTTTAACCAGCAGGGGGGCTAAACCCATAGAAGGTTCATCCATAAGCAAAAGCGAAGGCCTGGCCATCAAAGCCCGGCCGATAGCCAGCATCTGCTGTTCTCCTCCGCTTAAAGTCCCGGCCAGCTGTTTGCGTCTCTCTTTCAAACGGGGAAACCGGTCAAATACCTCTTCCAAGTCTTTGGCTATTCCTTTTTTATCCTTTCTAAGATAAGCTCCCATTTCCAGATTCTCTAATACCGTCATGCCAGCAAAAACCCGCCTGCCCTCTGGCACCTGGGATATGCCCATGGCGACAATTTTTTCCGGTGGCACTTTCGTAATATCAACACCTTTAAAAATTATGCTCCCACTTCTGGGACGCAGGAGGCCGGATATCGTTTTAAGGGTAGTAGTTTTCCCTGCTCCATTAGCACCGATCAAAGTAACAATACTACCCTGTTCAACTTCCAGGGAAAGCTTTTTTAGGGCATGAATAGCTCCATAGTATACATCAATTTCGTTTACCTTAAGCATCCTCTATACCTCCTCTCCCAGATAAGCTTCAATGACCCGCTTATTGTTGCGGATTTCTTCCGGTTTGCCTTCAGCAATAACCTGTCCATAATCTAAAACATATATGCGCTCACATACCCCCATAACCAGGGACATATCATGCTCGATGAGCAGTATGGCCAGCTTAAATTCATCCCGCAAACGGCGAATAAGCTCCATAAGTTCCAGGGTTTCATTGGGGTTCATGCCGGCTGCCGGTTCATCCAGGATCAAAAGCGTAGGATGGGTAGCTAGAGCCCGGGCTATTTCCAGCCTCCTCTGCTCGCCATAAGGCAGGCTGGAGGCTATTTCCTCCCGGCGGTGATCGAGATTAAAAAGTTTAAGCCATCTTATCGCCTCTTCTTCTATCTCCTTTTCTCCCCGGTAAAAAGAATTTAACCGGAAAAGAGCTGCCGGCAAACTGTAAGGGACATTCTTATGCAAGGCGATTTTCACATTTTCCATAACCGTCAGATTATTAAAAAGCCTTATGTTTTGGAAGGTCCTGGCAATTCCCTTCTGACATATAACATAAGGGGGGAGTCCTCCTATATTTTCCCCTTTGAAGATAATTTCCCCGGCATCCGGTTTATATACCCCGGTTATAAGGTTAAAAACGGTGGTTTTGCCGGCACCATTAGGCCCAATAAGCCCTATAAGCTCATTTTCCCTTATTTCCAGGTTAAAATTAAGCACCGCACTTAAACCGCCAAAAGATTTGCATAAATTATTTATCTTAAGCAGCATCATTTTTTCCACTCCAAATCTTGCCCAAGATTTTAACTGACAGCTCTTTATTTCCCATCAGCCCTTGCGGCCGGTAAATCATCAACAGTATTAAAATAAGGGCATAAATTATCATGCGTATGGCGGGAAAAGCCTGCAAAGCCGCAGAAAGCAAGGTTATAAAAGCGGCAGCGATTACGGCTCCAGTTGTACTTCCCAGACCGCCTAAAACTACCATTACCAGGACATCAAAAGACTTAAGAAAATTAAACGTTTCCGGCTTTATGATGTAAAAATAGTGGGCATATAACCCCCCTGCCAGACCGGCAAAAAAAGCTCCGATCACAAAAGCCAAGACCTTGTAGCTGGTAATATTAATCCCCATCACTTCCGAGGCAATCTCATCTTCCCGCACCGAAATTATGGCCCGTCCATAGCTGGAATTGATAAGATTTTGAATAGTTGCTATGGTAATCACTACCCCAGCAAAAAGCCATCCCCAGGTAGTCATCTTGGGAATGCCTACAATACCAGCTGGACCTCCTACATACTCTATATTTTGCAGTATTACCCGAATTATTTCCCCAAATCCTAAAGTGGCAATAGCCAGATAATCACCTTTAAGCCTTAAAGTAGGAACCCCGATTACAAACCCGGCGGCAGCTGCTGCCAGACATCCTCCTACTAGACCGACTAGAAAAGGCATGCCCATAAATTTCGTTAAAACTACGGAAACATAAGCCCCTACCGCCATGAATCCAGCATGTCCCAGGGAAAGCTGCCCGGTAAAACCGTTGATGAGGTTGAGGCTGACCGCCAAAATAATATTTATGCACAAAGAAGTTATGATTATCTGATGGTACTGGTTAAAAACGCCTACCGTAATAAAATACTGCACAAAAAGAAAAATAAAGGCCAGTATTAAAATTTCCGCTCCTAATTTTCCCCATCTGTTTGCGAAAACATTCATAATCATTATTCACCTACACTTTTTCCCCGGTATTCTTGCCAAATATACCGGTAGGCTTGATAAGTAATATAAGGATAAGTATGCCAAAAGCTACGGCATCCCGATAAAGGCTGTTGCCGTAACCGCTAACCAGGGTTTCCAAAATCCCTAAAATAAAGCCACCCACCATAGCTCCGGGAATTATTCCTATTCCTCCCAGTACTGCCGCCACAAAAGCTTTAAGACCGGGAAGGATCCCCATCAGGGGATTTATGGTATTATAATATACCCCTATCATTACCCCGGCAGCTGCCGCCAGAGCAGAACCAATAGCAAAAGTCACCGATATAGTATTATCCACATTTATGCCCATCAAAACCGCAGCATCCTTATCTTCCGAAACCGCCCGCATGGCTTTACCTGTTTTGGTGTTTTTGACAATAAACTGCAGAATAACCATCAGCAGAATGGCGGATATAAAGATAAATATATCCTTATTGGAAACGGAAATACCCGCCAGGCTATAATCCTGTACGGGAAATGTTCCTTGCGGGAATATCCTCTGCTGCGGAGTCAAGAAAAATATAGTAGTATATTCTAAAAACAGGGACACTCCGATGGCAGTTATAAGAGCTGCTATGCGTGTAGCTCTCCGTAAAGGCTTATAGGCTACCTTTTCAATAATTACCCCCAGGAGCGCACATGCCAGCATGGCAAAAATCATGGCCACTACTATATTGGTGCCCAGCATGCTTACGGAAAAAAACCCAACATAAGCACCTACCATCATGACATCGCCGTGGGCAAAATTTATAAGCTTTATTATGCCATAGACCATGGTATATCCCAGGGCAATAAGCGCATATATAGCGCCCAGAGATAATCCATTAACTATCTGTTGCATTAATTCCAGCAATTCAGCCACTTCCTCCTATTAGTGGTACCGTAAAGAGAGGGGATAGATCCCCTCTCCTATCATTTTGCCATTACTTAGGTTCAATTCTGGTGTTCATTACCTGTTTGCCATCTTTAAATTCAATGATAACCCCTGCTTTAACCGGGTTATGCTGTTCATCGATAGTCATTTTGCCGGTTACGCCTTCAAAATCCTTAATATTGGCCAAAGCATTCTTAATATCTTCCGGATTGGTGCTATTAGCATCTTTTATCGCCTGTACCAGAAGCTGTACCGCATCATAAGCTAAAGCAGCAAAAGCATCCGGATCCTTGTTGTACTTAGCCCGGTAAGCCTTTACAAACTCCTGTACTTTAGGATTCGGATCTTCTACGGAATAGTGATTGGTAAAGTAAGTATTATTGAGGTTAGCCTTACCAGCTACTTCTACCATATCCGGAGAATCCCAGCCATCTCCACCACCAATAGCCACATTTATGCCTAATTCGCGTGCCTGCTTGATAAGAGGAGCTACCTCTTCATAATAACCGGGAACGTAGATAAAATCAGGATTCAAGCTTCTTATCTTGGTTAAAGTAGCCCTAAAATCACGGTCTCCTTTGATAAAGCCTTCTTCAGCTACTATCTGGCCACCCTTTTCGATAAAGGTTTTCTTGAAGTAATCAGCCAGGCCTTTGCTGTAATCATTGGAAGCATCTTTTAAGATAGCTGCTTTTCTAGCTCCCAAATTATCATAAGCGAACTGGGCCATTAAAGTTCCCTGGAACGGGTCAATAAAGCATACGCGGAAGATATAATCTAAAGTTTCTCCCTTTTCATTAACAGTTACACTTACAGCCGTAGCGGCAGGAGCAATAAGAGGAATCTTATTGTCCATCATAACCGGAGTACATCCCTGCACATTACCACTGGTAAGTGGTCCGATCTGAGCTACTATGCCTTTAGTTACCAGATCAGCACTTACGCTCATGGCTTCATCGGCTGATGACTTGTTATCCCTTTCAATAGCTTTAAGCTTCTTACCTAAAATGCCGCCCTGTTCATTGATCTGTTCGATAGCCAGAAGGGCTCCATCCCGGGCATTGCTGCCATAGCTGGCAACTGCTCCCGAAAGCTCTGCATTTATGCCTATCAGTATCTCCTCAGCAGCCGCTTCTTTCCCTCCTCCAGCTTTCCCGCCACATCCGGCCACCATGCCGAATGCGAAAAGCAGTAAAACCAACCAGACTACCTTCCTACTTACTCGCATCTACCTTCCTCCTTTTAGTTTTATTTTCCTTCACGGCTGTGCCCCGTGAAACTTCATCGCGTACTCATTTCCCACTTGCCGCACCGGTCTCCCCAGCGAGCAATAAGCTCATCATTCTCGTAAAACTGCACTACTTCACAGGCATTAGAACAGCCATTACATTCAAAACTATCGGTCTTAAAACTTATATCCTTTATATTAAACCCTTTAAAGTTAGTCTGGCCTGTTTTTTTCGTAGCCTCCCGGGCCAGGAGAGCAGCCCCGATAGCTCCCATCACCCCGTGTTCTTTGGGAACAATCACTTCCAGGCCCAGATATTTATTAAAAGCAGCCACCAGGCCTTTATTGGCGGCTACCCCCCCCTGAAAGACGACTGGGGGCAAAATTTCTTTCCCTTTGCCTACATTATTCATATAATTCCGTACCAGAGCCTCACAGAGTCCGGCAATAATATCCTCAATATTATAGCCCAGCTGCTGTTTATGTATCATATCTGATTCGGCAAAAACTGCACACCTTCCGGCGATACGTACCGGGTTCTTAGCCTTAAGGGCATAATCTCCGAATTCTTCGATAGGAATGCAAAGCCGGTTAGCCTGCTGATCGAGAAAAGACCCGGTACCGGCTGCACATACTGTATTCATGGCAAAATCAGTAACGACTCCATTGCGCAGGATTATTATCTTGGAATCCTGTCCGCCAATTTCAATTATGGTCTGAACCCCTTTAACTACATTGGAAGCAGCTACGGCATGGGCAGTTATTTCATTTTTTACGATATCAGCCCCTACAATCATGCTTACCAGATAGCGAGCACTCCCGGTAGTTCCTACCCCGGCGATTTGCACCTTGTCTCCTACTTCTTCTCCTACCGAATAAAGACCTTTCTGCACCGTTTCAATAGGCTTGCCGTTGGTGCGAAGATACCTGGAAGCTATAACTTCCCCTTTTTCATCGATTATTACCACATTGGTACTTACTGAACCTACATCTACTCCTAAATAACCTATCATACGACTAACCTCTCCCGCTTTTTGCTCTCCCGGCGTTTTTCCAAAAGATCGACAAAAGCTTCCAATCTAGTCTGTACGCCGGCTTTTCCTGTCTGTTCATCAATAAACAAGGTCAAAACCGGTATATCATAATCCCTGCTCACCTTAGGCAAAATGCTTTTGGCTACAATCTCAGGTATACAGGCAAAAGGAGCCAGCTGTACCACGCCATCAAAACCGTGTTTAGCATAAAGAATAGTTTCGCCTATGCTGTTTACCCCATGTCCTCCGATCGGTGCCTCTTTAATATAAGGCCGGGCTACGGCAAAAATATCTTCTTCCCGATTTATAATAGCACTCTCCCGGGTATAAGAGGTAAGATAAATTGAACGATCTGTCTGTACCCCCATTTCACCCAGCATAATCTGGATATAGTGATTGGCCGCTGGTTCCAGAACTACATAGATCTCACCTACTATGCCTACTTTAAGAGGGTTGCGGCTTAAATCCTGCGGCACCTGGTTTATGACCTTGAGCCCTTCCTGCCTGGCTTCTTCTATTTCTTTTACCGAATTAGCCTTATCTATCATATCCAGCGCTTTCCATAAAGCCCGGGTAGTATCTCCCCGGTTTATTTCATAAGGCCTTACTTCATGGGAGCGCATTTCAATATCATCAATAGCCTTAATCTTTTCCCAGGCGGTTTTTATGACCTGAATAAACTCCCTAACCGAAAGTCCGCCGCTTTTCCGCAGGCGATGAAGTTTGCGCCAAAAATCTTTAAGATCGCAAAGCGGAGGCTCAAAAGCTATTATTTCTAAATCTTTTCCCAGCTCATTCAGTATGTACTGGTGCATAACCCAGTAATACCCGGCCCGGCAGGGCCCCATCCCGCCTGAGGTTATAATAACTTCAGCTCCTTTTTCCGCCACTTCTAGATAAGTCCCCATCAGGATCTTAAACGGAATACAGGCAAATTCCGGAGCATACCTTACTCCCAGATCTAAAGTCCTCTTGCTCGGCTCAGGAGGAACTATGCACTCATGCCCTATATTTTCCACCAGCCATTTAAAGGCAATATATGAATGTCCCATATGCGGAAAACTTATTTTCATCGCGTAGCCCTCCTGTAGCGCAGCATATCGACAAAAGCTTCTATGCGTGTCCTTACTCCTGCTTCTCCACTATGCTCATCAACCGACACCGTAAGATAAGGTTTATTATGCTTGTTGCATTCTATTTCCAAAAGTTTGTCCACCATCGAATCAGGCCCACAGGCAAAAGCTGTCACATGGATAATACCATCAATATCCTTTTGCTTCATAAAATATAAGCCGCCATAAACCGCCCGGTTAGAAAAATACCAGAAAAGGCTTTTCGGTATATACTTTTGCTGTTTATTTAAAATCTTATTGCTCAGGATATCCTGGGTATAAACCCTGGCTTTTTCCTTTTCTAAAAGCTTTAAAAGCCCTACATTGACATACGGATCATATATTACATAAGGATAGCCCACTACGGCAATATTAAGATCAAAGCCATCCCTATTCAGATCTTCTTCTTTTTTCTTGCCTTCTATTATATCTAAAGCCAGGTGGGGAAGAACCCCTTTTGCTAAAAGCTGGTTAAATCTTTTCTGTACAGCAAGCGCTTTCTTATAGGCAGCCAAAACCTCTTTCCCTTCATGTCCCAGCATATCTCCGGTTTCCTGGCAAGCCTTTAAGAGCTCTTCTTTTCCCGGCTTTAGATCTATCCGGGTATCTATTACCGGGGGCAGTTTATCAATGGCCACCCTTATCATATCCGGTAAACCTAAAAATTTAGGGCAAAAGGTTTCGGTTCCAAAATCGCCATGCCGGCGCAGGCTTACCAGCCGCGGAGAAAATATAAAATCCGCCTTGCCTATAAGTTTAGCTACATGTCCGTGGTATATCTTTATCGGAATACAGGCATCATTTACTGCATCTTCTACTCCCCGGTCCAGTATAGCTTTGGTCGTAGGCGGTGAAACTACTACCTGATGTCCCAGCTCGGTAAAAAAAGCCTGCCAAAAAGGAAAATAAAGAAAATAAGCTAAAGTACGCGGTATTCCTATTTTCGCCACTTTCCAAAATCCTCCTGCTTTCTCCCCTGGCTTCACTTAAACTTTTACCCTTACATCCCCTATCCGGCGGGTAAAACGAATCCTATCATAATATTCTACCAAAGGCAAAGCATACTTGCGAGTAGTTTTCAATAAATCTCTCGCTGTTGCCAGGGTAAGTTCTTTTTCCCGGCTAAAATAATCGCTCAATATCGCTTTTCCTTTTTCTATCGCTTCCCGGGTAAAAAACATATCTGAGCTTACCTTTACTATATACCCCTCTTCCAGAAGGTAATTTATAATCTCTTCCAGTATCTCCTCATCCAAACCCAGCTTTTCTTTAAGCTCATCCACCGATGGCGGGGTGAAAAGATTGGCTTCCATTTCTTGCTTAATCTTTTCTATCCATGCCTTTTCCTTATCCCCGGGAAGGGGAACAAATCCTTTAAGCATTAAGGCATTGTTTTTGCTTTCCAGGCTTCCCCTCTCCTCAAAAAGCTTTAATATCTGGTTAAATACCTTGCTGCTTATATGGCCGAAAAAGCGGCTGCGCATATCTTCTTTGGGATAACCCGGACGCAGAGGATATTTGCGGTGATAAAGCTTTAAGTTTTCCACCAGCTTGGCTTCTATTTGCTCCAGTCCATAATTACTAATATATACCCCTTTGCTTATTTCGACAACCTTATTTTCGCTGGCAAGTTTTTCTATTTCCTCCCTTATTTCTCCTTCCGTTACTCCTGTCGCTTTCATCAAGTCTTCCAGGGTCAAAATCTCAAGGGGTTTGGATTCCAGTTCAAAAAGGAGCATTTCGGACAGGCTTCCTTCCTCTTTTACCGCCATCTCCTTCAGCACTTCTTCATTAAATCTTTTCTGCTTTACCGCCTGGGGATCAATTATAACCCCGCCTCCGATAGTGGTAACCGGAGAATAGTAGCGGACCACAAAAGGATCCCCCTTATGGCATACTACCGGCTCTTCCATCACTATCTGCACATAAGCCTCTTCTCCCGCCTTAAGCTCATCCCTGCTCAACAAAACTACCCTTCCTAATACCTCATCCGTACCCAGGTGAAAATGTATTCGGCTCCAATTCTTCAAAGTACGGTCAGTGGAATTTATCAGCCTTAATTTGGCATCTACCCGGTAGCTGGGAGCAAGAAAGCCCGGAGTAGCCAGCCAGTATCCACGCTTTATATCTGCCACTTCCACCCCCTGCAGGTTTACCGCTACCCTCTGCCCGGCATAAGCTACCTCCACCTTTTCATTATGTACCTGCAGGTTGCGGATTTTTATCTCTCTTTTTACCGGCAAAAGCTCTACCGTATCTCCCACCCGGAACTGGCCCGACCATAAAGTGCCGGTTACCACCGTCCCAAAACCAGGCATACTGAAAACCCGGTCAATGGGAAGCCTTGCCTGCCCAAAAGCCGGCTTTTCTTCTACCTCTTGGGCCACCCGCATTATCTCCTTTACCAGTTCATCCAGCCCTTCCCCCGTAACCGAAGAAACGCTTATTATAGGAGCCCCTTTAAGAATAGTCCCCTCCACATACTCTTTTACCTCTTCTTCCACCATAAGCAGCCAGTCTTCATCTACCATGTCTTTTTTGGTCAGGACAATAATGCCTTTTTTGACCCCTAAAATTTCAATAATATCCATATGCTCACGCGTCTGAGGCATAATGCCTTCATCGGCCGCAATAACGAAAAGCACCATATCTATACCAAAAGCGCCTGCCAGCATATGTTTGATAAACCTTTCATGCCCGGGCACATCCACAATCGCCGCCCTTTGCCCATTAGGAAGCACAAAAGGAGCAAATCCCAGTTCAATAGATATTCCCCTCTTCTGCTCTTCCTTCAAGCGGTCAGTATTTATCCCAGTTAAAGCCTTAACCAAGGTAGTCTTGCCATGGTCAATATGTCCAGCCGTTCCGATAACAACCCGTTTCAACCTTTCTTCCTCCTTACCTTGCCAGCTGCATTTACCTAATTAAGCATGGTAGACTGCCTTATAAAGCAGTTCAGCCACCAGTGGATAATCTTCCTCCAAAAGAGTGCGCACACTTATAAGCAGTCTATCCTCCTTAACCCTGGTAACCAGAGCCGGCCTTCCCCGGCGCAAAGCGGAGGATATTTTATCTATCTTCAAATCAGCCAGTTCTATTTCCACTCCATAGCCTGGAAGCAAGGTAGCCGGATAGGCCCCGCCCCCTACCATATCCTCCAGCTGTACCATCTCTATTTTCTTCACCTGTTTATCTCCCTCAAACCTGGAAACTAAAAGCTCCTTTAGTTTTTCCGCCCTCTCCCTTAATTCCTCCCGGGAAAGGGTAAGCATATTTATGACGGGAATATCCCGGTAAGGGTTTCCGCACCAGTATTCAAGCAGCGTACCTTCCAGGGCGGATATAGTAAGCTTATCCACCCGTAAAGCCCTGGTCAGCTGATTTTTCTTCATCGCCTCTACATATTCTTTTTTGCCCACTATTATCCCCGCCTGAGGCCCGCCCAAAAGCTTGTCTCCACTAAAAGTAACAATATCCGCTCCTGCCTTTATACACTGCTGAACCGTAGGTTCATCCTTAAGCCCCCAGGGGGAAAGGTCGCAGAGAACCCCGCTTCCCAAATCCTGCATAACCGGAAGCCCTTTTTCCCGCCCCAGTTTCACCAGCTCGGAAAGCTCCACTTCCTGGCTGAAGCCAATTATCTTGTAATTAGAAGTATGAGCCGCAAAAAGCAACGCCGTATTCTCATTTATCGCTTCGGCAAAATCCCTTATATACGTCTTATTCGTAGTCCCTACTTCCACCAGTTTAGCCCCGCTCAGCTTCATCACCTCAGGGATGCGGAAAGCCCCCCCTATTTCCACCAGCTGTCCCCGGGAAACTATTACCTCCCGGCCTTTAGCCAGGGTATTCAAACCTAAAAGAACCGCAGCCGCGTTATTGTTTACCACCAGGGCTGCCTCGGCCCCGGTTAACTTCCGCAAAAGCTCCTCCACATGAAAATACCGGCTTCCCCGTTCCCCTTTTTCCAAATCAAACTCCAGATTATTGTAATTTACTGCCATTTCCTGCATATTATGGAGGGCCCTCCTGCCGAGAGGGGCTCTTCCCATATTGGTATGCAGAACTACCCCGGTGCCGTTTATAACCTTGCGCAGGGTTCCACTAGCTTCCTCTTCGCTGACCTGCCTTATCTCCTCTATAATCCTTTCTACCAGCTCTTCCCTGCTCCATTCCTCATTTACATTTTTCAAATACTGCCTTATCCGTTCCAGGGCTTGGCGTACAACTCCTACCACAAAATCCCGGTTATAGACCTTAAAAAAACTTTCCAGCTCTCTATACTGCAAAATTTCATCTACCGGGGGAATTTTTTTTAAATTGATCATTTTTTACCTCCTGCTATCTTCTTTTACTTCCTAATATTATAGTATATCTGTTCTAACATGTCTTTTCCCGCTTTAAAAAATAATGCCCAGATAATAACCAGCCCCAAAAAGCCAAAAGCCGGATATATCCTGCCTACCAGATCGGAAAAACTAAAAAGGGATAAAGGCACAGCCATCACTATACACAAGAGCAAACAAAACTGATAGTTTAAACTGGTAAGCCGGGAAAAGCGCAAAGCAAAACCATAAGCATTAGCTAAAGCTGTTGTAAGTATTCCCAGCCATAAAACAACAGTATACACATATTTTACCTTTATGTTTATATTGCCGGCTATAAAAAGCATAGGCACCTGATAATACATAACATGGGGCAAAAAATTGCCCAGCGCCCGATAGGTAAAAACAATCAACATGCCCAGAACTATTCCTCCCATAGCTGCCCCTGCCATACCGGTCAGCGGCGAAGTTACCGCTCTATACTCGGTCAACACCACCAGGGCCAGGGCAAAATTATAAGCCACATAAAGAAAACTCGAAACTAGCCAGAAACCTGCCTCTTCATAAATCATAAAAGAAGTATAAACCTCCATCTGGTCTGCTTTAAAGATAAAAGCCGCATAGGCAGTTATAAAAACTAAAAACATCAGCTTTACCGGAACCAGCAGGTTATAAGATAAAAAAAGCCCTTTTCTTCCTGTAATAAGGAAAATGATTACCAGAAGGCAGGCACTTATAATCCCTGAAACTTTGGATAGATAAAGATGTTCATAAAAAACAGCTCCACTGGCTGCCAGCATCGTGCTTATGCCCAGGAAAAGGAAAAAGGTAAGCATAAAATCTACCAGCACACCCCACCTGGTTCCCAAAAAATAGGTGAGCATCTCCTGATAATTATCTATACCTTCTTTATGAGCGGTATAAATAAGCAGCATGCCCAGAAGAGCAAACAGCCCTCCTGCCAGCAAAGCTCCTTTAAATCCGTAAGCCCCATAAACGACAAAAAACTGCACAATCTCCTGCCCGGAAGCAAACCCGGCTCCGATTACCGCTCCTAGATACCCCATAACCACCATTAAACTCCGCTTTATAGCCCCCAGCTCCTCTCCCGGTTGGTATAAAATCTTTTTCTCCCGGCAAAAATAGGGAATAAATCAATTTTATTGGAGGTTGGCAAATTGTCTCTTACTCAGCCGGTGACAAACCTATCTTATTCCTATCATTATGATGAACCTTATTGTTTTAGTAAAATTGAAGAAACAATTTATCAGTTATTAATGGAAGTAGAGGATATTTTTTCCCGGGAAATAATTTATGTGTGCATAGGAACCGACAGGGCAACAGGAGATTGTCTGGGACCGCTTACCGGAAGCAAGCTTAAAAGCTACCTGGCATCTGCTCATATCTACGGCACCCTGGAAGAACCTGTTCATGCCGTGAACTTGAGTTCTACCCTGCTACATATAAAAGAAAACTTTTCCCGTCCTCTGATTATCGCTGTTGATGCTTCCTTAGGGAACAAAGACCGCATAGGCTATATAAACATAAGAAAAGGCGCCATCAAACCGGGAACCGCCCTTAAGAAAGATCTACCCGAAGTGGGCGATTTTCATATCTCCGGGGTAGTAAATGTAGGCGGATTTTTAGAGCACATGGTTTTGCAAAACACCCGACTTTATACGGTTTACCGCATGGCTGAAACTATAGCCCAAGGCCTGTACCTTTTCCACCACCGTTTTACCCGCAAAAGCGCAAAGAGGGGAAGATAAAAAGCTTCCCCTCTTTATTTCTTTTCTTTTCCTCTCTCTTCTTTTTTCTCCATCTTCTTCATCCGGGCCAGCCCGTTTAATATGCCCCCTTCTTCGATGACCAGTATATCACAGGCAACATCACCATGCACCTGTCCGCTCGGGGCTATTTCTAGCCGGTTTTCCGCATGGACATTACCTTCTATATTCCCGGCAATAATTATATTCTTAGCTTTTATTTCCCCTTTCACCCATCCTTTCTCCCCTAAAACTACATCCCCTTCCGCCTTTATCTGCCCTTCCACCCTGCCATCAAGCCGCAGAGAGCCTTTAGTATGTATTTCTCCTTTTATCTCCATGTGATGGGAGATAAAAGTGTCAATATCCCCATAAGCAGCTTCTTTTTTCTTGCCCAGCACAGCAAAATCACTCCTTAAAATATAATTACGGCAAATATATAAGCGGGTCTTTTAGTTCTCCGTATTTCTTTACCGTAAAATGCAGATGGGGCCCGGTACTCCGTCCGGTATTGCCTAAGCGGGCAATCGGCTGCCCTTTCCTGACCACCTCTCCTTCCTTCACCAGCAAAGCCGAATTATGGCCGTAGATAGTGGTAAACCCATAGCCATGCTCAATTTCCACGGTTTTGCCATAAACCGGCTGCCAGCCGGCAAAAACCACCTTGCCGTCGGCTGCCGCCACAATAGTTTCCCCCACATTATTGGCAATATCAATCCCCTCGTGAAAAGTCTCCCGGCGTCCTCCAAAAGGCGATTTGCGGAAACCAAACGGCGAGGTTATCTCCCCTTTTACCGGCCACTGATTAGGCACCGAGCGGAAATAATCTTCCTTATTTTTAGCTAGAGCTAACATTTCATCCAGAGCTTGTTCTTCCCGACTCAGATAATTTTTAATATCCTGCAGCCGGTATAAAATATCACTTACATTTTCTCGCGAAGAAGCATCACGTCCTCCCTGCCCTCCCCGGGAAGGAAGGCTTTCCCGCCCGGAAGTTTCTTTTATGCCCATCAGCTTTTTTATCTCCTCTTGTTTGCGTTCAATATCTTCCTTTTGTTTTTCTATGCTCTCTATTTCCTGCTGAAGCAGCATTATAGCTTCTGCTTTTTCCTTATTATCCGCTTTAAGTTTATCTACCTGCCTTATCTGATCCTGGCTGTAAAAATAAAGCCCGCCTAAAGTCAGAAGCAAGGCCACTACCAGAAACATTCCCGCCGCCAGCCCTTTGATATGGGCATAGGAAATATTAAACCGCCTGGCTTGGGAGCCGCCGGGAGGAATAAAAAGAATCGTCATATACTTATGACCTTTTTTCCGCTTTTCCCGGTTAAAAAGCCAGGTTCTTTTCTTCCTCCTGCTCAACCTTTCATCACCTGCATTTAAAACCCAAATTTTGCCATCTATTGACTCCCGCCCTAATAAATTATTTACCTTTTTTCATTTTTTTATCAAGCTTTTTCCCTGGACTATCCCAACTAGTTTTTGCATTTAAATCATCCCGTCATTAATCACCCTTTTCTTCACAAGACATTTGTAATTACTCCTTGGGAGTTATTTTCTCTCTCTTTTTCCCCTGCATAAAAATATCTCCTTATCCGCTCACCAAGAAAAAAAAACTGCCTTTAAGGCAGGAATTTACAGATTTATTGCGAAATAAAATATAATAGCACAAAATTTACAAGCTGGTGAATTACCATGTTAAACCGTGATGATTATTCCTGGCCCCGCCGGGCCAGCATAAGCCGTTCCTATTTCAAATATGCGCTGCTTTCCGACTACAAACACTGGCTCTACTTTACCGGTGAAGATCCAGAATACATGCGCCCGGAAGACTATGCCTTTTTTGAAGTATACAACTGCTCCCTTTCTCCTTCGGAAATCCAGGCCAAAAAACTCACAAGGGGAAGTTAGAACACAAAGGGACGGTTCCTTTGTGCTGTCTTATATTTATACCGTCCCCCTGTACTTTTTAATTCAGTTTTTTCTTTAACTCCTCTATCCTCTCTACTGAAAGCCCGGTAATCTCGGCTATAGTTTCTATATCCAATCCTTTTTGTAAAGCATTCAGTGCTGCTTTTTCTATTCCTTTTTCTATTCCTTGTTCTATACCTTTGGCTATCCCTTCCTGTATCCCTTGTTCTCTACCTTCC
>NZ_FQWY01000006.1 GCF_900129805.1 Thermosyntropha lipolytica DSM 11003 | reverse complement strand
TACTGCTTGACATCATCGATGTTTACATCTTTTAAAAAAAGCAAATTTTTGTTAAACTGAAATTGCATTGGGAAGAATACCTCCTTTATGAGTGGTTTTGGTTGTTTTTATTAACAGGTATTCGACCCAATGCTTTTTATTTTCCTTCTCCTACCCCAACATTTATTATAGAACCTTTTATTTCTGTTAATACAACAAATTATGCGTCATGCATATGGTATAATTTGGTATGAATACCAAGGGTAATGTAAACATAATGATTAAGTAGTGCTGTTTAAAGGTCTAAGTTCTAAGGTGATATATTAAGATGGGTTATATTTATCTAGACATGACTTTTTTAATTAATTTTATAATGGATTTTTTTCTGCTCTGGGGCACAGCTAAATTGACGCGTTTGGAGCTGAATTATAAGAGGATTTCTGTAAGTTCCTTTATAGGTGGCCTTTATTCTGTAGGCTATTTGTACCCTTCTTTATCATTTTTTTATAGTATTCCTGTGAAAATACTTGTTTCTGCTTTATTGCTGGTTATTGGTTTAGCTCCCCGGGGCTTAGCGGAATTTAAGAGGGTATTTTTATGTTTTTATGGTATAAGCTTTGCAGCGGCAGGAGCTACGGTGGCTTTTTACTATCTGGGAGTTAGCCATGCTTATATTAACTCTTTTTCTTATTTATATTTATTAAGCGGCATATTTTGCATTGTATTAATAGGAAGGTATGGAAGTATTTATTTGAGCAAAAAAATTATTCCTGATTTGTTAAGCTTTCCAGTAAAGATTAAATTGGGGGATGATTATTGCTCGGGAAAAGGGTTTTTAGATACGGGCAATAATTTGCGTGATCCTTTAACCGATAAACCTGTTCTGGTAGTAGAGTATAATTTTTTGAAAAATTATTTGCCTGAAGATTTTTGCCGTATTATGGAGGAAAGTAGTGATGACAATCTAATGTTTACCAGGCTTGCCGCATCAAGTATGGCCTATCGCCTGCGTTTAATTCCTTTTACATCTATTGGTAAGAAAAAAGGTATACTGGTGGGAATAAGAGCAGATGAGGTAATTATAGATACCGGGGATGATTTTCTGGTTTATAAAGATGCTGTGCTAGCGATTTATAAAGATAGTTTGCATTTAGAGGGTGATTATAAAATGCTTATCCCTGCAGAAATACTGCGGGCAGCATAAAAAGGAGGTATTTTATGCATATTTTCTTTTTCCTGCGTAAATGGAGAGCTTATCTTTTAAAGCTTTATTTGCGACGCAAAATAATGCAGAGTATACACTATATTGGTTCTAGTGAAATATTACCACCACCCTTAAGTGAAGAAGAAGAAAATATGGTTATAAAAAGGCTGGAAGCAGGCGATATTAAAGCAAGATCTATTCTAATTGAACATAATCTTCGTCTGGTAGTTTATATTGCCAAAAAATTTGAGAATACAGGGGTAGGGATAGAAGACCTTATATCTATTGGTACTATTGGACTTATGAAAGCAGTAAGTACTTTTGAACCTAAGAAAAACATAAAATTGGCAACTTATGCTTCGCGTTGTATAGAGAATGAAATATTAATGTATCTGCGCCGGAATAAGAACAAAGGAGAGGTATCACTGGATGAGCCTTTAAATACTGACTGGGATGGAAATGAGCTTTTGCTTTCCGATGTGTTGGGGACGGAAAGTGATATGATATATAAACGACTAGAAGGGGAAATAGAAAAAAATATTTTGTGGCAGGCAGTAAAAAAATTAAGCCCCCGAGAACAAACTATTATTGTGCTTCGTTTTGGACTTGATGGCAGTGAAGAAAAAACGCAGAAAGAAGTAGCAGATATATTAGGGATTTCCCAATCTTATATTTCCAGATTAGAAAAGCGTATACTGAAACGTTTGCGCAAAGAGATGCGCAAAATGGAAATTTAAGTAATTTATTAAACTCAGATGTTTTAGCATCTGGGTTTTTTATTTATCAGAATAATGTTACTCCTCTTGGAGAATAATTTAAAAAAGTGAATAAAGATGAAGGGGTGGAATATTGCTGAACAAGGTTGAAATCTGTGGGGTCAATACATCGAAGTTGCCGGTTTTAAAGAATGAAGAAATGAAAAGCCTCTTCAAAGCTATGCAAGAAGGAGATAAAGAAGCTAGAGATAAACTTATTCAGGGAAATTTAAGATTAGTTTTAAGTGTTATTCAAAGGTTCAGCCATCGTGGAGAGTATGTGGATGATCTTTTTCAAGTAGGTTGTATAGGACTGATAAAAGCGATAGATAATTTTGATTTAGAGCAAAATGTAAGATTTTCCACTTATGCCGTACCTATGATAATCGGAGAAATCAGGCGATATTTAAGGGATAATAATGCGGTAAGGGTTTCCAGGTCGCTAAGAGATATAGCTTATAAGGCTTTGCAGGTAAGGGAAAAACTGATTGGTGATAATGCTTCTGAACCTACTATTGCGCAAATAGCAGAAGAACTGCAAATTCCCAGAGAAGAAATAGTTTTTGCCCTGGATGCTATTCAAGAGCCGGTGTCCTTATTTGAACCTATTTATAACGATGGAGGAGATCCTATATTAGTTATGGATCAAATCAGTGATGATAAAAATACTGATGATATCTGGCTGGAAGAAATAGCCATAAAAGAAGCCATGAAAAAACTTAATGAAAGGGAAAGGCATATAATCGCATTAAGGTTTTTTGCTGGCAAAACCCAAATGGAAGTAGCAGAAGAAATAGGTATATCTCAAGCTCAGGTTTCCAGGTTGGAAAAAGCCGCTTTAAAACAGCTTAGAAAGAATATGTGAATTTTATTTTACTTAGCAAAGGGGGATTTGAAGATGTACAAAAACTTAATAGTAATTATATTGATGGCGGTTATTTTGGCCTTACTTATTCCGTTGACTGCCGATATTTTTAGCATAGAAAAAGCATTTACTCCTGATAATTTAGTAAGGATGGATATAGTTGCCAGGTGATTTTTAACCGTCAGCCGGAAGGAAATAAGAGGCTGGCGGTTAATTTTTTATTTAAGCTAGGGGGAGCTAAATAATGTATTATATTAGTAAAGAAATAGGAGGTTAGAAATAGATCGGTGAATGATATTAATAAGGTAAAGCTGATCTGGGAAGGTAAAAGAAAACCGGATAGGGGAGAGAGCCTGAAGGCTGATCTGGTTGATTTAGAGTATGTGTACCCTCATGGTATAAGGGATTTAAACTATGGTACGGATAGATTAAATATTCTTATACAGGGTGATAATATAAAGGTTGTGCAAAAATTATTGCAAAAAGGTTATCATGGAAAATTAGATTTCATCTATATAGATCCGCCTTACTGGAGTGAAAGTAATTATTATTCCAGGGTGGAAATGCGAGATCAGGGAAAAAAATTTTTTTTGTCCCGGCAGGTTTTTAAAGATATGTGGGGTCAAAATATAAATAATTATCTTCAGCATATGTATACCGCTTTAGTTTTAATGAGAGAGCTTTTATCGGACCAGGGAAGTATATTTGTTCATTTGGATTGGCATGCCCATCATTACATACGGGTTATTATGGATGAAGTTTTTGGGCCGAAGAATTTTGTGAATGAAATAATCTGGTGTTATGGAGGAGGAAGTGGAACTAAAAGATATTTTCACCGTAAACATGATACTATTTTGTGGTATGCCAAAGGCAGAGACTATATTTTTAATCCTCAATACCGCGCTTACACTGATAAAACTTTACAAAGAGGTTTGACTAGGGTAAAAGGAGATAAGTACCGGCTTAATGAAAAGGGAGCTATGATGCAGGATTGGTGGACGGATATTAACAAGATTTTAAGCCCTACAGCGCGGGAAAATTTGAAGTTTCCTACCCAGAAGCCGGTTGAGTTAATAAAAAGATTGGTTAAAGCAGCTTCTCTACCGGATAGCCTGGTGGGAGATTTTTATGCAGGGGCGGGAAGTACCTTACACGCTTGTGAAGATTTGGGAAGAAGATGGATAGGATGCGATGCCAGCAGCATAGCGGTGCAAACTTCTATGTACAGGATGATTAAGGGAAGATTTGCCCCTTTTAAAGTACAGGAATTAAGTGAAGGAAGGGAGGATAAAAAAGATAATATTCTCCTGGTAAAGAAACCGATGATTTTAGAAAGGAACAGTGATAGGCTAAAGGTAAAAGTTGAAATTGTAGACTATTTGCCTTCTTCTGATAATAGGGGTAAAGTACCTAAAGGCATCTCTTTTAGCACCTTAATATATTTCTGGGAAATAGATCCTTGCTATGATGGAAAACTTTTTACTTCTTGCTACCAGATATATCGTGAGAAACCAATTTTTGATGATAATATAAGCCTGGCATGTGATATAGAAGTGCCTTTGGCTGCGAATAGAATCGCGATAAGGGTTTATGATATTTTTGGTGATAGTATAACCGTTATAAAAGAAATACCATAGGCGAGCGGTTTCGCCTATGGCAGGTTTTTATCCTGGCAAGCGGTTTTGTTCGATAAGGTTTACTAAATCCCTTTCTTTGTCATCGCCCCATAACCACATTTCTTCAAAAACATATTCATCTCTTAAATCTTCACCGCTTAAAACTATTTTTTTCGGTTTTAAGCTGTAATCAGGATAATTGTTGCTATCCATAAGTCCCTTCCTCATTAAATCTTAGATTAAATCTTAGCGTCGATATTTGTTGCCTTTTTTTCCCATTTCATGTCCGAGGATAAAAACGCCGGTAATAGCTGCAGCGTGCAGTGCCCACCAGCCTGATTCTAAAAAGCTGAAACTTCCGGGATCAACCTTATCCTGGCGCAGGAGTTTTTTAGCCAGAGAGTTTTTATAATCCATAAAATCTAGGAGCAAGATTATTCCTCCTTTCTGATAAATTTAAGTATTAATATTTTGCCCTTCTTATGTGATTTAAGTAGAGTAATTTGTGCCATAAAAGGCAGGAAATAAAGTCCATGAATAGAAATATTTTTAAAATTATAAAAATAGATGGGGTAGGAATATGGAAAAGCTGGAAAAAGCTATTTTGTGCAGTCTGCATACGGTAAAAGGATTAGGACATGCTTCATTATGGAAGATAAAGAAGGAATTTGGCAGTTTTAAAGCTTTCTGGGATGCTGATTATAAAATGGTTGCCGGTTCTTTTTTATCCCGGGAAGTTGTAGATGAAATTATGATGATAAAAGAAAAAGATCCTCTGCGCTATTTTGCATATCTTAATGCCCAAGGTATAAATATATTAACAGTAGAAGAAGAGGATTATCCTTTCCTGTTGCGTAATATACCTAATCCGCCTTATCTGTTGTATTATAAGGGACAGGTTAAATTATTAACCAAATTTGCTTTAGCTATAGTCGGAGCGAGAAAGGCTACACCGTATGGAAAAAAAATAGCCCGCAGCTGGGCCAGGGAATTAAGCCGCCAGGGAGTTGTAGTGGTAAGCGGAATGGCCAGGGGTATTGATACTGAAGCTCATAGAGGAGCTTTGGAGGAAACCGGGGAAACCGTTGCTGTTTTAGGAAGTGGGATAGATGTAATTTATCCCCGGGAAAATGAAGAAATTTTCCAGAGAATAATACAACAGGGAGTGGTAATAAGTGAGTTCCCCTTGCGTACACCGCCAGAGCCCGGCAATTTTCCAAGGCGTAACCGGATTATTTCTGGTTTGAGTTATGGGGTTTTAGTAGTAGAAGCAGGAGCTAAAAGTGGGGCTCTTATTACTGCTGATTTTGCCCTCGAACAGGGAAGAGATGTGTTTGCCGTTCCTGGACCTGTAAATGCCAGTACTAGTGAAGGTTGTAATAATCTTATAAAACAGGGAGCGAAAATAACTACTTGTGTGGAAGATATTTTAGAAGAATACTCTGGCATTTATAATGTAAAAGCAGCTGCCAGTTTAAAAAAAGATGATTTTTTACTACTAGACAGTGAAGAGAGTTTGATAATACAATGTATGGGATATGAACCATGTCATATAGATGAGTTGCTGGCTGTAAGCGGGATGGATATAGGGAAGCTGAGCCAGGTTTTGTTGCAGATGGAACTTAAAGGTTTAATAAAGGCTATGCCAGGCAATTACTATGTAAAGAATTAATCAGAAATAAAGAGGTGGGTTCTTTGGCAGAAAATACCTTGCTTATTGTGGAATCAGCAGCTAAAGCTAAAACGTTAAGTAAATTTTTAGGCAAAAATTATAAAGTAAAAGCTTCTATAGGACATGTTAAAGACTTGCCCAAAAGCAAACTGGGTATAGATATAGAGAATGATTTTGAACCTCAGTATATTACTATACGCGGAAAAGGAAACTTATTAAAAGAAATAAAGGAAGAGGCACAAAAGGCTTCCCGGGTATTACTGGCTACTGACCCGGACCGGGAAGGGGAAGCGATAGCCTGGCATTTGCAGAATGTCATTAATATACCGGATGATGAGAAATGCCGGATAGAGTTTCATGAAATAACCAGGGAAGCTGTAAAAAAGGCTATTGCCCATCCCCGGCCTATTGACATGAACCGGGTGAATGCGCAGCAGGCCCGGCGTGTTTTAGATAGGCTGGTAGGATATAGTCTAAGCCCGTTTTTATGGAACAAGGTAAAGAAAGGGCTTAGTGCAGGTAGGGTGCAGTCGGTAGCGGTAAGGCTTATATGTGAGAGAGAAGAGGAAATACGCAATTTTATCCCGGAAGAATATTGGACACTTGATGCGCTGGTAGCTGATGACAAAGGAGACCGTTTTCAGGCTAAACTGGTAAGCTATAAGGGAGAAAAGATTAATATAAAAAATGCTGAGCAAAAAGATGAGATTATAAAAGCATTAGCTGATGCTTCCCTGGTAGTACAAAAAATTGAAAAAAAAGAGAGACGCAAAAAACCCCATCCCCCTTTTACTACCAGCACTTTGCAGCAGGAAGCTTCCCGCAGGCTTAATTTTTATGCCAACCGAACTATGAGGGTGGCGCAGGAACTTTATGAGGGATTGGAAATAGGAAAAGAAGGTACGGTAGGACTTATCACTTATCTTAGAACTGATTCTACCCGTATTGCCGAAGTTGCCCAAAAAGAGGCACGTGAATTTATAATGTCTGAATATGGGGAGGAATATGTGCCGGAAGTTCCTAATGAATATAAAACTAAAAAGACAGCACAGGATGCTCATGAAGCGATAAGGCCTACTTCGGTAAAACGTACACCCGAAAGCTTGAAACCGTATTTGACGCGTGACCAGTATAAGTTGTATAAACTGATATGGGAAAGATTTGTGGCCAGCCAAATGGCTCCTAGTATTTATGATACAGTTTCCGTCGATATAGAGGCGGGAGATTATAATTTGCGGGCTACTTCTTCACGACTTAAATTTATAGGTTATAAAAAAGTTTACGATGAAGAGGAAGAAGAAGAGGTAAGAAACCCTATTCCCGATATAAAAGAAGGAGAAAAACTGAGGCTTGTTGATTTATATCCGGAACAGCATTTTACCCAGCCTCCGCCCAGATTTACCGAAGCAAGCCTGGTTAAGCTTTTGGAAGAAAAGAATATTGGGCGTCCTTCTACTTATGCGCCTATAATTGAGACTATTCTCAAACGAAATTATGTAGAAAGGCAGAATAAACAGTTTGTACCTACCGAGTTGGGGTTTATTGTGGTTGAACTTTTGAAAGAAAATTTTTCTAACATAATTGAGGTAGAATTTACTGCCCGTATGGAAGAAGAACTGGATTTGATTGAGGAAGGCAAATTAGACTGGAAACAGGTAGTAAGGGATTTTTATATTCCCTTCCAAAAAGAATTAGAAAAAGCCCATATGTCTATTGAAAAAGTAGAGATAAAAGATGAGGAAGCCGGCAAAGAATGTCCTGTTTGCGGAAGGCCTATGGTTATAAAATACGGCCGTTTTGGCAAGTTTATGGCCTGTTCTGGCTTCCCCGAATGTCGCCATACCGAATCGATCAATGAAGATGCGGGGGTTATATGTCCTCGTTGTGGAGGTAATATACTGATTTTGAAAACTAAAAAAGGACGCAAATTTTATGGATGCAGTAATTATCCGGAATGTGAGTTTCGTTCCTGGGATAAGCCTACCGGAGAAAAATGTCCGCTATGTGGAGAAGCTTTGGTAGAAAAAGGGGTTAAGGGCAATGGAAGTAGAATAGTATGTCAGGGAGAAAAATGTGAATATATGCAAGAAGTGAGGGATTAAGTTTGCAGCCTTATGTCAATGTAATAGGGGCAGGATTGGCAGGTAGTGAAGCCGCTTTTCGCATCGCTTCCACGGGCATCAAGGTGAAATTATATGAAATGCGGCCCAGGAAAATGACCCCTGTGCACAGGACAGGCGATTTTGCCGAGCTGGTATGCAGTAATTCTTTAAAATCAGAAGATGAAACAACTGCTCAGGGGATGCTAAAAAAGGAGATGCGGCTTTTAGGGTCTTTGCTTTTAAGCTGTGCTGAAGAAGCCAGGGTTCCGGCTGGTTCAGCTCTGGCTGTGGATAGAAGCCTTTTTTCCAGGCTGGTTACGGAAAGGCTGAAAAAACATCCTAATATAGAGGTTATATGTGAAGAAATAACTTCTTTGCCTGATGATGCGGTTACTATTGTGGCAACTGGGCCTTTGACTTCAGATGGTTTGGCCCTTTTTTTGCAGCGCATGACCGGAAAAGAAAACCTTTATTTTTATGATGCCGTAGCTCCCAGCGTAACCCTGGAAAGCCTTGATTTGAACAAGGTTTTTAAAGCTTCACGTTATGGCAAGGGAACTGATGATTATTTAAACTGTCCTCTTACGGAAGAGGAGTATGATAAGTTTTATTATGAGCTGGTAAATGCTGATATCAAAGAAGGCCATGCCATAGATAAGAGCCTCTTTTTTAGTGGGTGTATGCCGATCGAAGTCATGGCCAGACGCGGCAAAGATACCCTGCGTTTTGGACCGATGCGGCCTGTAGGCCTGAAGGATCCAAGAACCGGCGAAAATGCTTATGCGGTAGTTCAGCTTAGGCAGGAAGACAAGGAAGGAAAAGTATGGGGTCTGGTAGGCTTCCAGACCCGGCTTAAGTGGGGTGAGCAAGACAGGATATTCAGGCTTATTCCTGGCCTTGAAAATGCTGAGTTTGTTCGCTATGGAGTTATGCACCGCAATACCTATATAAACAGCCCATCATTGCTCTATCCTACTTTGCAGTATCGCAAGAATAGTTATTTATTGTTTGCTGGACAGATAACCGGGGTGGAAGGTTATATGGAATCGGCAGCTACGGGTATTATCGCTGGCATTAATGCTGTGAGGCTTATAAAGGGAGAAAAATGCTGGATTCCAGATAAGGTTACTATGATTGGTGCCCTTCTGGATTTTATAACTTCTTCCCCTGGCGATAATTTCCAGCCTATAAATGCTAATTTTGGTCTGCTTCCGCCTTTAGAAAAGCCTATAAAAGATAAGAATCTTCGTAATCGAGCCTATCTGGAACGGTCATTACATGAACTAAAAAAATATTCAGAATTGTTTTTGGGATAGTTGTAATTTAGGCTAGCTTATGCTAGCATTTTTAATAATAAGAAAAAATTATTAATATACATTAAGGGAATTAATGATGTCTATTTATAGTGAAATTTTGCGTTTTATAGATTATATGCAGGTAGAGAAAAATGCTTCGGCAGCTACGATTAAGAACTATAAGGGTGATTTAGAACAATTTGCCCATTTTATTAGCCGGCAATACGGTCTAGAGCAGGAAGAGATAGGAATTGATTTTTTAAGCCATAAGGTAGTTAGAGAATACCTTATGTATTTACAGGACCAGGGATTAAAAAAATCTTCCAGTGCTCGCAAATTAGCTTCTTTGCGCTCATTTGCCCGCTATTTGTGTAAACAAAATATATTGGATGATAATCCTTTGGCTCTGGTTTCTACTCCTAAACAGGAAAGAAGGCTGCCCAGGTTTCTGTATCCAGCAGAGGTGGAAGCCCTGCTGAATGCCCCGGATAGGGGAACTCCTTTGGGACAAAGGGATAAAGCTATTTTAGAGACCTTATATGCCTCAGGGCTCAGGGTAAGTGAACTTACGAGCCTTGATGTGCAGGATGTTTACCTTTATGGTGATTTTATAAAGGTTAAGGGCAAAGGAGATAAAGAACGGCTGGTTCCTCTAGGTAGCAAGGCACGGGAGGCTGTTCATATTTACATAGAAGATGGCCGCTCGAAACTTTTAAAACCCGGGCATCTTGAAGAAAAGGCTTTATTTTTGAATTGGCGAGGCAGTCGCCTTACCGATCGCAGTGTGCGTAATATTCTGGATAAATACATGCATGAAGTGGCAGGAAATTTAAAAATAAGCCCACATGTGCTCAGACATACCTTTGCTACTCATTTGCTTAATAATGGGGCTGATTTGCGTTCCGTACAGGAGATGCTAGGACATGTCAAGCTTTCTACTACCCAGATATATACTCATTTAACCCGAGAAAGTATAAAAAAGATATATGATAATACACATCCGCGGAGGTAAAAAATGTTTACAGCAACAACTATTGTGGCGGTCAGGAAAAATAACCAGACAGCTATAGCCGGAGACGGACAGGTTACCTGGGGGCAAAATATGGTTATGAAGCATACAGCTACCAAGGTGCGCCGCCTTTATGATGGCAAAGTGGTGGCAGGTTTTGCGGGATCGGTGGCTGATGCTTTTACTCTTTTTGGCAAGTTTGAAGAAAAACTCAAGGCGATGGGGGGGAATTTGACTAGAGCAGCGGTTGAACTGGCTAAGGAATGGCGTTCGGATAAAATCCTGCGCCGGCTTGAGGCGCTTCTTTTAGTAGCCGACAGGGAGAAAATCATTGTTATCTCAGGTAATGGGGAACTGATTGAACCGGATGAAGGTATAGCTGCTATTGGTTCGGGAGGAGCTTATGCTTTAGCTGCAGCTAAAGCACTGTATAATTTTACGGATATGCCGGCCCGGGATATTGCCTACCAGGCACTTAAAATCGCCTCGGAAATATGTGTCTATACTAATGACCATATTACCTTAGAGGTCATAGAATAAGGAGGCAGAAGAATGCAATCACTTACGCCACGGCAAATCGTAGAAGAATTAGACAAGCATATAGTAGGGCAGAAGAATGCAAAAAGAGCGGTAGCTATTGCGCTTAGAAACAGGTATCGCAGGAAAATGGTAGCGGAAGAATTACGCGAGGAGATATATCCCAAAAATATAATTATGATCGGCCCGACAGGAGTTGGCAAGACAGAAATAGCAAGAAGGCTGGCTAAGATGGTCAGGGCTCCTTTTATCAAGGTAGAAGCCAGCAAATTTACCGAGGTTGGCTATGTGGGTCGGGATGTAGATTCTATGGTGCGGGATCTGGTGGAAACAGCGGTACGCATGGTAAAACAGGAGAAGCTGGAGGAGGTGGAAGAAAGAGCAAGGCAATTGGCTTATGAGCGTATAGTTGACTATATTATGCCTTTACCCAAAAAAAGGAGCAAAACTCCTAAAAACCCATTTGATTTTTTATTCAGTCAGGCAAGTGAAGACAACGCTTTAGATGATGAATTCGAAAGAAGAAAGAAAGAGATTGAGGCGCAAAGAGAGATAATTCGGCAAAAGCTTTTGCGCTACGAGCTGGAAGATGAAATTATTGAAATCGAAGTAGAAGAAAAAGCTACTCCTTTTCTGGAAATATTCTCCGGGGCCGGAGTAGAAGAGATGGGAGTCAATCTGCAGGATGTTTTAGGCGGGTTTATGCCTAAAAATAAGAAAAAACGCAAAGTTACGGTAAAAGAAGCCAAGGAAATCCTGACCCATGAAGAAGCCCAGCAGCTTATTGACATGGATGAAGTGCACCGCGAGGCCATTAAAAGGGTGGAAGAAGATGGCATAATATTTCTCGATGAGATTGATAAGATTGCGGGCTCAGGCAATACGGTAGGGCCGGATGTATCTAGAGAAGGTGTTCAGCGCGATATTTTGCCTATCGTGGAAGGAAGTACGGTAATGACTAAATACGGGCCGGTTAAGACTGACCATATACTGTTCATTGCTGCAGGAGCTTTTCATGTCAGCAAGCCTTCGGATCTTATTCCTGAATTACAGGGAAGATTCCCTATTCGGGTAGAACTGGAAAATCTAACTAAAGAGGATTTAAAGCGCATACTGGTAGAACCTAATAATGCTTTAATAAAACAATATACTGAGCTTTTGCGGACCGAAAATGTGAAGGTAACTTTTACCGAGGAGGCTATCGATTACATCGCGGAAATGGCTTATGAAGTCAATGCTAAAACTGAAAATATCGGCGCCCGCAGGCTGCATACGGTGATGGAAAAAGTTTTGGAAGATTTGCTGTTTGATGCTCCTGATAAGAGCGGGCAGGAAGTAATTATCGATGTTGCCTATGTGGCGGAAAGGCTGAAGAAGATTGTGGAAGATGAGGATCTAAGCAGATATGTATTATAGGGGGTTGGGCATGTGGAAAAAACTTTATTAGAAAAATCACGGAATATTGGCAAGATGCTGCAAAAGATTGGGGGCAATCCGGTAGATTTTTTTGAAATTGCCCGGGTTTTATCGGAAAATCTGAACTGCAGCGTATTTGTGGTAGGGCGAAGGGGGCAAATTGCCGGTTATGCTTTTACCGAGGGAGCAACCTGCGGCGGAATTGAGGAACTCCTAAGCCATGCAGAGCGCTTCCCGGAAAGTTTTAACCAGGAACTTTTGAACATGGTAGAAACAGCTACCAATGTGCGTATGTCAGATGGGCGCAGGTGTATATTTAATCCGGATAATGTGGACTGTGACTGTTCGACCAGGATATGGTCTATTACTCCGGTTTTTGGGGGGGGCAAAAGGATTGGAACCCTCATAATGATGCGGGAAAACCAGGAGTTTACCGATGAAGAGATTGTTCTGGCTGAATATGGGGCTATTGTAGTAGCCAATGAAGTTATGCGCATGCGGGCAGAAAGAATTGAAGAGGAAGCGCGCAAAAAGGCGGCTGTCCAGATTGCTCTGGCTACTCTTTCTTATTCCGAACGTGAAGCTATTGAACATATTATTGCTGAACTTAAGGGCAAAGAAGGGCTTCTCGTTGCCAGCCGAATTGCCGATAAAGTGGGTATAACCAGGTCGGTTATTGTAAGTGCCCTGCGCAAATTTGAAAGTGCAGGGGTAATCGATTCACGTTCCCTGGGCATGAAGGGGACTTATATTAAAGTGCTTAATGATTATCTTTTTGATGAACTCAATAAAAAATAGTTCCATTTTAAGTGAGATATAATATAATACTTAAAGTAAAGGCTAACCGATAGTAGAAAAATATGGTTAGCCTTTTTGCTTGCTTTTTTCATAAAAAAGCAGGAATTTTGACAGGAAAGATAGAATAAATGACATAATTTTGCGAATTTATCCGAGGTGATAGCTTGCTGGACAGGATTTTTAATTCTACCTCGCTTAAACTTTTACAGCACGCGATGGATGTAGCCGAACTGAGGCAAAAGGTGATAGCTGATAATATTGCCAATGTAGATACCCCGGGTTTTAAGAAAAGTGAAGTTGTTTTCGAGCAAAAGCTCAAGGAATTTTTACAGGATAATAAAGGCCGGGAAATGCCGCTTAAAACTACTAATGCCAGACATATCAAGGAAGATGGCGGTATGGCTGTTGACAGCTTGCAGCCGGAAATTAAACGGCTTAATACCCAGACTTTCAGAAATGATGGCAATAATGTTGATATTGATGTCGAAATGGCAGAAATGAGCAAAAACAAGATAATGTATGATGCTCTGGCCCAGAGTATAACTAATGAATTGCGTCTTTTGCGGATAGCGATAAGTGGAAGGAGGCAGGGATAGATGGGGTTTCTGGATAGCATAAATATAAGTGCTTCTGGTCTTACAGCGCAGCGTTTGCGCATGGATACCATAGCTAATAATATGGCTAATGTAGATACTACCCGTACGGAAAAAGGAGGGCCTTATAGAAGACAGGTGGTAGTTCTGGAAGCCAGAACTACGGGCGGGAATAACAATGATTTTCGCAGCGTTTTAGAGGCGAAAAGGGCTAAAATCGGAAGCGGGGTCAGGGTCAGGGAAATTCGCGAAATAAGTGAGAATGAAGCTCCTTTACGCAGGGTTTATGACCCTTCCCATCCTGATGCTGATGCCGAAGGATATGTCAATTATCCTAATGTAAATATTGTCGAAGAGATGGTGAATATGATTTCCGCTACCCGCTCCTATGAGGCGAATGCCAAGGTGATAGAAGCTACCAAGAGCATGGCTTTACGTGCTTTAGATATAGGAAGATAGGAGGATAAAAAGTGAAACCTGTCGGTTTAGATTGGGGTTTATTAAATACGCATGGCCTGGCGAAAGTAAAAGAGACCAGGGACCATGAAAAAGGGGTAAGCTTTGCTGAGCTTTTAAACCAGGCTTTAAGACAGGTGGATAGTTTACAGAAAGATGCTTCCGCAAGTGCCGTAAGGCTTCTTACCGGGGAAGAAGAGTATTTGCATAATGTGATGATAGCCTATGAAAAAGCAAGTCTGGCTTTACAGCTTACCGTGGAGATAAGAAATAAGGTGCTCGAAGCCTATCAGGAATTGATGCGCATGCAAATGTAGATTTGGGGAGTTAGGAGATGCAGAATATTTGGGATGTGATAAAAAATTTTTTGGCTGGAAGCAGAGAATTTTGGTCTAAGCTTAACCTGAATCAGAAGGTCCTTATGGGAGGAGCTGCCCTTCTGGTTTTGATTTCTTTGCTGGCTTTAATTGCGGGTGCGGGAAACCGGGAAAAGTTTGATGTCCTTTACACCGGGCTGGGAGAAAAGGATGCTGCAGCCATTGTGGCTAAACTTGAGGAATATAAGATACCGTATAAGCTCCAGAACCAGGGGAGTACTATACTGGTACCGGCAGAGAAAAAATATGAATTGCGCTTGAAATTGGCAGGTGAAAATCTGCCCCGGGGGGAAGCTGGTTTTGAACTTTTTGAGGAGAGCAGTTTCGGGGAAACCCAGACGGATAAGAAGGTAAAGTATCAGCGCGCCCTGCAGGGGGAATTAGCCCGTACCATTCAAAGCCTAGACAAGATAAAAGCAGCCAAGGTTAATCTGGCTCTTCCTGAACCTTCGCTATTTTCTGAAGGAGAGGAACTGCCTAAAGCTTCAGTGGTTATAAGAACGGAAGATGATAACCCTTTGACTCCTAGAGAAGTGAGGAGCATAGTCAATCTGGTGGCTAATAGTGTAGAAAGGCTAAGTCCGGAAAATGTAGTGATAGTTGACCAGAACGGCAACCTGGTTTCGGATAGTATAAATATGGATTATGATGTTACAACTGATATAGTAAAAATGCAGCTGGCCATGAAAAGGCAGTATGAAAAAGAAAAAGAAAACGCTATACAGACTATGCTGAACAAGACTCTGGGAAAAGATAATGTGGTGGTAAGGGTCAATGCGGAGCTTAATTTTGATGAAAAACAACAGGTAGATGAAAAATACAGCCATGACCCGGCAGGACCTTTTGTCCGCAGTGAAAAAATAGTACAAAAATCAGGTACCGGAAGCCAAACTGCAGTAGCCGGTGAACCGGGAACAGATACTAATATTCCCCAGTATGCGCAAACCGATACCGGAACTGGTGCTACAAGTTATGATGAAAGTGAAAAAACCAGGAATTATGAGATAAACAAAACGGAAACTGTTACCAGGTTTTCTAAGGGGGATGTCAAGTACGAAAATTTAACTGTTTCTGTTCTAGTGAACAACGCTATTGTCGATAAGGTTAATCTGGGAGAAACTGAGGAAGAGAGAATAGAAAAAATACGCAATATAGTAGCTACGGCCTGTGGGCTTAAAGAAGATCCGGAAAATAACAATATAAACCTGGAAAGGAGCATATCAGTTGCTTTTATAGATTTTTATACTGAACCAGAACCGGAGCCGGCTGAGGCATCCTTGATGGAGAGTTTGCTTAAAGGGCCTTATCTTCCTCTGGTTATGGGTATATCAGGCTTGCTTATTGTAATCCTGGCCTGGCTCTTAGTGGCAGGGGTAAAGAGGAAGCAACCTTGGTAGAGGAGCCGGCGGGATTTGAGGCGGTAGTGGAAGAAGAGATCAAGCTGGAGGAATTGCTGGATAAAAATCTTACTCCGGAAGAAAAAGAAAGACAGAAGATAAGACATGAAATAGAAAAGCTTATCGATGAGAATCCCGAAGATGCAGCTCAGGTAATCAGAGCCTGGTTGGCTGAGGATGCGAGGTGATAGGAAGGATGCCGAAAAAAGCTATGAGCGGCAAGCAAAAGGCCGCTAATTTCCTGATTTTTTTAGGGCCGGAAAAGTCGGCGAAGATTTTTAAACATATGACAGATGAAGAAGTGGAACAGCTTACGCTGGAAATTGCCAGTGTAAGGCAGGTAACTCCTGAAAAGATGGATGAAATATATCGTGAATTTTATGAGATGTGTCTGGCCAGCCAGTATATAGGGCAGGGAGGTATAGCCTATGCCAAAGAAGTTTTGGAAAAAGCTTATGGACCGGAAAAAACTATGGAAATAATAAGCCGTATATCAGCATCTCTGCAGGTACGGCCTTTTGATTTTGTGCGTAAAACCGAACCGGCTCAGCTTTTAAATTTCATTCAATCTGAACATCCGCAGACTATTGCCTTGATTCTGGCCTATTTGGATCCGGAAAAAGCAGCCAGCATATTGTCGGCTCTTCCTCCGGAACAGCAGGCTGATGTGGCCAAGAGGATTGCTCTTATGGATACTACTTCGCCTGAGGTAATAAGGGAAGTAGAAAGGGTGTTGGAACGCAAGCTTTCTTCTATTGCTCCTCAGGAAATGACGAGTGCCGGCGGGGTAAAAGCCGTAGTCGAAATTATCAACCGGGTAGACCGGGGAACGGAAAAGACGATTATTGAAGCTCTAGAAGTGCAGGACCCCGAACTGGCAGAAGAGATAAAGAAACTGATGTTTGTATTTGAAGATATTGTTATGCTTGACAACCGCTCGGTGCAGAGGGTGCTGCGTGAAGTTGAAAGCCAGGATCTGGCTCTGGCCCTTAAAGGAGCCAGCAGTGAAGTGGCGCAGAAGATTTTCTCCAATATGTCTTCTCGCGCTGCCGAAATGTTAAAGGAAGATATAGAATTTATGGGCCCGGTAAGGCTGCGTGATGTTGAGGAAGCTCAGCAGCGCATAGTTAATGTAATAAGAAGGCTGGAGGAAGCCGGGGAAATTGTCATTGCCCGGGGCGGAGGAGATGAAATAATTGTCTAAAATAATAAAAAATTCTCAGATAGCCTTAAATCCTCGTCTTATTGAAGCAGCCCGGCTTCCCGTTTTGAAAGATTTACCGCAGTCCCAAGGTGAATCTGCTGTCGTTATAAATAACGAAATAGACAGGGAAAAAATTGATTTAGACCAGCTTAAAGGCGAAAGTGAAAAGATAATAAAAGAAACCGAGGAGATGGTAGTAGAGCTTTTAAATAAAGCCCGGGAAGAAGCCCGGCTTATCCTGGCCGAGGCGGAGGAAGAGGCGGACCATATTCGCGCCCGCGTCTATGAGGAAGCCGAGGAAATAAGAGAAAAGGCGAAAAAGGAAGGATATGAGGAAGGATGGCAAAAAGCACGTGCCGAGATGGAAAGGGAGTTGAAGGAGGCTAAAGAGCAGAGCAAGCAGATGATCGAAGAAGCTAGAAGGTTGAAGCTGGCAATAATAAATTCAGCCGAAAAGGATATTGTAAGGCTGGCTATGGCTATTGCCCGCAAGATAGTAGTAGCTGAGCTTAAGGCTAATCCTGAAAGTATTCGGGAAGTAGTAAGGGAAGCGATAAGCTTTTTGGACCAGCCGGAAAATGTGATGCTGCGCGTTAATCCCGAAGATTTTAAAATTTTAAATTTATTAAGGGAAAGAGGAGATTTTAACGATATAGAAAGTGAGATGCCTAATTTAGAGATTAGAGTTGATAATCGACTAAGCCCGGGAGGAGTAGTCGTAGAAAGTGACAGGGGAACCGTAGATGCCCGGCTGGAAACGAGATGGGCAAGTCTTGAAGATGCTTTGGAGCATGAACTTACCGGGGAATGATGTTATGCATGATTTTCAGGTTGATAGCTATTTAAATATTATCGAGAATACCCAGACCTATAAGCTTAAAGGCAGGGTATCCCAGGCGATAGGATTGACCCTGGAAGCTTATGGGCCTAAAGTTAAGTTAGGTGAACTGTGCTATATAAGCACCAGGGGTTATCATGACCAGATGTTGCCTGCAGAGGTGGTAGGGTTTAAAGGGAATAAGATAATCCTTATGCCTCTAGGGAGTATGGAAGGAGTAAGTTCAGGAAGTGAACTTATTGCTACAGGCAGGACGCTGGAAGTGGGGGTAGGTTTTGACCTTATTGGAAGGGTGTTAAACGGTCTGGGAGAACCTATTGATGGCAAGGAAAATATAAAACCCGAGGCTTTTTATCCGGTTGTAAATAAAGCTCCTGACCCTTTGAAAAGACGACGGATTACCGAAATCCTCCCCGTAGGGGTAAAGGCTATTGATGGTTTAATAACTATTGGTAAAGGCCAGAGGATAGGTATTATGGCAGGAAGTGGAGTAGGTAAAAGCACCTTGCTGGGGATGATAGCCCGCAATACTACTGCCGATATAAATGTTATTGCTTTAATTGGTGAACGAGGACGCGAAGTGCGGGATTTTTTGGAAAGGGATTTAGGGGAAAAGGGGCTTGCTAGGTCAGTAGTAGTGGTAGCTACATCAGATCAGCCGGCTTTAGTCAGGTTGAAAGGAGCTTTTGTAGCTACCAGTATTGCTGAATATTTCCGGGATCAGGGGAAAGATGTGCTTTTATTGATGGATTCTCTTACCCGTTTTGCTATGGCTCAGCGCGAGGTAGGTTTAGCTATAGGTGAACCTCCTGCTACCAGAGGGTATACCCCTTCGGTTTTTGCCCAGCTTCCCATGCTGCTGGAGAGGGCAGGAAATTCCGAACGGGGTACTATAACCGGCATGTATACAGTACTGGTAGAAGGGGATGACATGAATGAACCGATAACCGATGCGGTAAGAGGAATAGTTGATGGACATATAGTTTTAAGCCGCCGGCTGGCTGCCATGAATATATATCCGGCTATTGATGTGCTAAACAGCATAAGCCGGGTTATGATAGATGTTGTTTCCAGGGAACATCTGGAAATGGCCAACCGTTACCGCAGTATTCTTGCGGTTTATGAAGAGGCCAGAGATCTTATAGAAATCGGAGCTTACCGCAAAGGGGCTAATCCGAAAATAGATGAGGCTATAGCCCTTATTGATAAATGCCTTAGCTTTAGCCGGCAGGATATTTATGAAGAGGTAACTTTTGAACAGGTACTGGATGAGCTCAGAAAAACAGTTGAAGGATAGTGATGTATGTAGGTGAAGCCTTTTGTATTCAGGTTGCAGACTAAACTTGATGTAAGCCGGCGGGAAGAAGAGATGGCTAAAGCCAGGTTGCAGGCAAAAGAAAAAGAAGTAGAAGAATTAGAAGTTGAAAAAGCGAACTTATACTGCAGTCTGGCCAGAAGCGAAGCCATGATGCGGAATTTTTTGCGGGAAAGCAATATCTATTTTGTTAATCTGATTCGTGATTATATACCGGTTTTAAAAGAAAATATTGCCCGGGTGGAAGAGAGGCTGGATAAGGCCCGAGAGGAACTGGAAAACTTAAGGCAGGACTTGCTGAAAAAGAAGCGGGAAGTAAAAACATTGGAAAAGTTGAAGCAAAAGGCCTGGGAAGAATATTTATATGAGCTTAATCGAGAAGAACAAAAATTTATAGATGAAATAGCCACCAGCCGGTACTGGCAGAGGCAAAAAAAGATAGATGAATAGATAGGCCGGTTTTTATTTGAGCTATGACCAGGAGTGAAGCTATGGGAAAAGTAAAGGGACTGGTAATTGCGATTTTAATATTGATAATACTGGCCGGAACAGGGTATGGACTGCTTTTTTTTGAAATAGTAAAACCCCCGGCATTTTTGAACCGTATGCCGATTATTGGCAAATATGTGGCCAAGGAAAAAGTAGAGGCTAAGAGCGAAGTTCAGCTGTTAAGAGAGGAAAATGCAAGGCTTAAAGTGGAAATAAAAAAGAAAAATGAGGAGATTGCTCTGATTAAAAGTGACTATGCCAGGTTGAAAAAGGAATTAGAAAAAGAAAAAGCAGCGGGAATAGCTATGCAGGAAGAGATTATGCAGCTAAATGAAGAATTAAGGCGAGCGGATAAGGCCCGGAAGGATCAGGAAGCTGTTTACAAAGATATGGCTAATTATTTTGCCTCTATGAAAGTTAAGAATGCAGCCGAGATAATGAGCAATCTGGAAGATAAAGATATAATAGGCATTTTGACCCAGATGGATAAAGAAACTGCTGCCCAGATACTGCAGAATATGGATAAAAGAAAGGCAGCGGAAATAACCAAAAAGATGCTGGTGGTAAGCCCGTAATCCTCAAGGGGCCATGTTGCTCCTGAGGTGAAGGAGATAGATACCAGGAAGAGAAAGGAGGTGAAAAGGTGAGTGTAGGCTTAGAAGTTCTTCTTAAAGCAGATTTTAAAGCTGGTTTAAGGACAGATGGTTCAGGCCGGTATACCCGACAGGATGAGGCAAGGGAGAAAAAGTTTGCCCCAATCCTTAACCGAAACCTGGTTTCTTCTAAGGCTGATAATAAGAGAGAAGAACTTATATCATCAGATAGCAAGTCTTCTTTAGCCCTTTTGAATTCTGACCTGCCTGAAAAAGAGGTAAAAGTAAATGAACTCGATATACTGCTTTGCTGGGGACAGATTGCAGATGGCCTGCTTAAACTGGAACAGATGGGAAGTTTGCCGGAGGAAAGTAGAAAAATAAGCGAATATGTTAGTGAGAAGATGACCTGGGCTATTTCTGAGAGCCGAAGCCAGACCATAACATTGGCTGAATGGGTAACCCATCTGGAAAAACAGCTGGCAGTTATGGCTGAAGACTTGTCTCTGGAGCCTGTAGTATCCCAAAGAATAGAGGAAGTTATCAGGCAGGCAGTTAAAAACCTGCTGAGCAGGCAGGAAAAAGAAGAAACAGCGAACCAGCTGAAATTATTGCTGCCGGAAGAAAAGAACAGCGGGTTTTCTGTACGCCAGGATGGGGTAATGAAGGCCGAACCAGGTGAACAGGAAAAATCTCCTTTTCCTGTTTCTGATCAGACAAAGCCGGAAAAGCAGGATGTCAAAGGGTTGATTTACTGGGAACAGATGAAAAACACAGGCCACAAACTGGCATTAAGGGAGCAGGAGCAGTTGAATAATGATGAGATGGCAGATGGGAAAAGGAATTTTGTTTTTAATGGAACAGCCAGTAAATCATCAGAATCCTTAAGAACAGCAGCCTTTGTGAACCTGCCCAAGCCGGTGCCTGTAAATGAAAAAGAGGTATTTGCGCAGATTGTCAGAAAGGCGGAGCTTCTGGTAAAGCAGAACTTATCCGAAATGAAGATTGAGCTCAAGCCTGAGTTTTTAGGCAAGATGACTATTAAGATAGCAGTTGAGGAAGGAGCCGTAACGGCTAGATTTATAGCTGAAAATCTTCGCGTAAAGCAGATGCTGGAGAGCAATATCGCAGCTTTGAGACAATCGCTGGAAAATCAAGGCCTTCGCGTGGAAAAAACAGAAGTAAATGTGCAGCTCAATAATGGAGGCATGTTTGACGGCTCGGAAAACAGCCGGCAGTTTATGGGGCAAAGGCCTGAGTTTTATGCTGTCAGGAGAGTTGTAAACTCTGATAATTCTGCTTCCTCGATGGGTGATGCTGATTATGCACTAAATGCAGAAGAAGAAATTTATGATTCCTATGCCGGGGAAAGCACTATGAGCTGGTTGATATAATGATCAGGAGGTGAAAAAGTTGACAGCAGTAAGTTATACTTCCTTCTCCGGGATCGGAAAAGCTCCTCAGGGAGACCAGCTGGAAAAAGCTCAGAACAAGAATATACTGGGCAAGGATGATTTTTTAAAACTCATGATTACCCAGCTCAGGTATCAGAACCCCCTGGAACCGGTAAATGATAAGGAATTTATAGCCCAGATGGCTACTTTTAGCACCCTGGAACAGATGAAAAACCTCAATACCAGTTTTGAAAAAATAAGCAACCAGCTTAATAGCTATATGGAGTGGCAAAAAATAAGTTCAGCCATAGGAAGAAAAGTAGCTTACACGGAAGGAAGATACGGTGAGGAAATTAAGATAGGCGTGGTAGACTCCCTGTTTATAAGAGATGGCAAATTTTACTACCATATAGGAGGAAAGCTTGTAGAACCTGACCAGGTGATAGAATTTGGCAAATATGAGGATGATAGCCTTCCGGTACTTCATGCTATTCTGGAGAAGCTGACTGAACTTAAGGGCAATAGCGCAGGAGAAGGTGAAACTGATGGAAAATAGAATAATATTTTTCCCTAACCAGGTACTGACTCCTTTAACCCCGAAAAAAAATGATGCAGTCTCGACCAGGGCGGAAGCCAAAGGAGGAAGCTTCAACCAGATATTAGAAAAGAAGCTGCAGGGAGAATTAAAGTTTTCCAGCCATGCGCAGCAGCGGCTTAAGTCACGTAATATAGAACTGAGTCCTGAAGATTTGCACAAGCTGGAGGAGGCAGTAGCCAGGGCTAGAAGTAAAGGAGCCAAGGATTCGCTTATCTTGATGAATGACCTGGCTCTGGTAGTAAGCATAAAAAATAATACAGTCATCACCGCTGTAAATGGAGAAAACCTGAAAGAAAATGTATTTACCAATATTGACAGTGCAGTGATTATCTAGGGCTGGACCTCTTTAGAGGAAGCCCGGGGATGTGGAATGACTGAAGCATCCCAGCTGCCAAGAGTAGTTATTTTCCTTATAAGCAGGGTAAAAGCTCTAAAGGAGGTCGTTTGCTTTATGATGCGTTCCATGTATGCTGGTGTTTCCGGACTTAAGAATCACCAGACGAGAATGGATGTTATAGGCAATAATATTGCCAATGTCAATACTACTGGCTATAAGAAAAGCCGGGTAGTTTTCAAAGATACTCTTTATCAGGCGATAAGAGGGGCTTCCCGGCCCACGGATGCCCGGGGAGGAACTAACCCTATGGGGATAGGTTTGGGTATGACCTTGAGCAGTATTGACCAGATTCATACCCCGGCTCCAGCAGCTACGACCAATAAGATTACAGATATGGCCATAGATGGAAATGGTTATTTTATACTGGACAATGGAGGCCAGTTATTCTATACCCGGGCTGGTAATTTTGATTTTGACAAGATGGGTAATCTGGTTAATACATCTAACGGCTACCGGGTACATGGCTGGATGGCTGATAAGACGCAGTTTGATGCTAGTGGCAACTGGAAAATAGATACCGTGAAAGCTACTCAGCCCATAGATATATCAGGTTTTAAGACGATAGAGCCAAATGCTACCACCGAAGTTAAATTTTCGGGCAATCTCAATTCTAATCTTAATATAGTCACTAATCCAGCTACTGCTCCGGATGATGTAGTCATAACTTCGAAAGAGATTTATGATTCGCTGGGGAATAAGCATACTTTGTATTTCCGGTTTTACAAGGTAGAAGAGAATCAAACAGCAGATGTAAGCTATGTTGATGATACAGGAAATACTCAGACTACCCAGATAAAAATAAACAAATGGAACTGTGATGTCTCTTTTGATCCTGAATTTCCTGCTCCTTCGGGAGGAGGACCGGGAGATTTGACTACTACCCAAACCATAGAAAACGTAATCATTTTTGATGCCGATGGTAATTATCCTACCAGGGTAGAAGTAGGAGGTAAAAAATATCAAATAACAGGGATAACTGGTTACACTTTCCCTCCTGTACAGCCTTTGACGGCAGTTATGACTAACGGAGCTGCTGATATTAACTTTAAAGTTGATTTCAGCCGCCTTACCCAGTGGGAGTCGAAGTCTACCGCCTGGGCGGAACATCAGAATGGATACAGTATGGGCAATCTGGTGAGCTTTACCATCGGGATAGATGGGACTATTTCCGGGGTTTATGATAATGGAGAAACCCGCAACCTGGCAAGGGTGGCCCTGGCTAATTTCCAGAACCCGGCAGGGCTATTGCAGGCAGGAAGTAACCTGTATCAGGTTTCCAATAACTCGGGAGACCCCCTGGTAGGGGCTCCTGGTGATCAGGGGATGGGAGGTATTCTTCCTGGAAGCCTGGAGATGTCTAATGTAGATTTATCGGAGGAATTTACGGAAATGATAGTCACCCAGAGAGGATTTCAGGCTAATTCACGCATTATAACTACTTCGGATGAAATGCTGCAGGAGTTGGTAAACCTTAAACGCTAGCAAGGGTATGGCTTGAAGGGGCTGTTCCCTTCAAGCCTGATGTTATGAGGTGGTTTTATGATTTATCTTACCCGTCTTAATGGTGGGAAAATAGCAGTTAATCTGGATTTGATAGAATTTATGGAAGAGACCCCGGATACGGTTATAACCTTGACCACCGGGCGCAAATTTGTGGTAAAAGAAACTATGGCAGAAATACGCAAAGAGATTATAAAATTTAAGAAAGAGGTTTTTTTAAATCTCAAGGAATAAACAAGGGGTGAAATTTTTTGGCCGACGAAAAAAACCCAGAAGTTAAAGAAAAAGCGGGATTTGATTTTAAAATCGTGCTGGTAGGGCTCTTGATATTTCTGGTAGCTATGGGAGCTTCCTACTTTATGCTAAAAAGCCTGATGGCTCCTTTTATGCCGGAAGAAAAAAAAGAAGTAAAAAAAGAAAAATCAGCAGGAACTATAGTCTCTATCGGAGAATTTACGACTAACCTCAATGATCCGACCGGCTCCCGGTTTGTAAAAGTGGAAATATATGTAGAATTAGCAGGAGAAAAGAAAAAAGAAGAAGAACTTAAGGAATATATGCCTATCATGAAGGATACGGTGCTTGGTATTTTATCTTCTAAGACGCCTGCAGATATGGATATACGGTACCGGGAGGAATTGAAACAGGAAATAAAGAATAAGCTTAATAAGAGATTAGGTAAGGAAATGATCAAAGAAGTCTATTTTACCAGCTTTATCATGCAGTAAGTGTTTCGATAGAGAAGGGGATAAACAGTATGAGTGAAATTCTATCCCAAAGTGAAATTGATCAGCTGCTGGCAGCCTTAACAAGCGGGGCGGTAAATGCTGAGGAGCTGAAGAAAGAAGAAAGCAAGAAAAAAGTACGGGTTTATGATTTCAGGCGTCCCAACAAATTTTCCAAGGATCAGATACATACCCTGCAGGTAATCTATGAGAACTACGCCCGTTCGCTCAGCACTTTTTTGTCGGCTCAGCTCAGATCGCCGGTGCAGATTGAGCTGCTGTCAGTTGAACAGACTACTTATGATGAATTCATGCGTTCCATACCTAATCCTACTATACTCAATATTTTTTCTTTATATCCTCTAGAAGGCAGTTCGATTATGGAGATAAACCCGAAGCTCGGCTTTGCTTTTTTAGACCGGCTTCTGGGAGGACCGGGAACAGTTCCAGAAAAGACCAGGCCTTTAACAGAAATAGAACAAACGGTAATGGAAAGACTGGCCCAGAAGATGCTGGATTATCTGCAGGAGCCCTGGAGCAGTATAATCGAGATGGAGCCTTCTGTAGAGAGGATTGAAACTAATCCCCAGTTTACCCAGCTGGTTTCCCCCAGTGAAATAGTAATGGTGGTATCACTGGAAACCAAGATGGCTGACGTTTTGGGACTTATAAATATATGCATACCTTTTCTCGTATTAGAGCCGGTAGTGGATAAGCTTAGTGTTCATTATTACTATGCCTCTTCCGCTCAGAAGTTCTCCAAGGAAAATACCGAGCTTATTAAAAATAAGCTGGAGCGTACCCAGGTACTGGTAAGAGTAGTTCTGGGAAGAGCAGTTATTACCGTTAAAGATCTTCTCGAACTTGCTCCGGGTGATGTGATACCTCTGGAAAGGAGTATAAATGACGACCTGGAAGTTATTATCGGGCAACATACCAAGTTTTTGGGCAAGCCAGGAACCTATAACAACCGCTATGCTATCCAGGTTTCCCAGGTAGTAAAGGAGGGAACTGATGATGAATAATGATGGGGTTTTGTCCCAGGAGGAAATAGATGCTCTGCTGAGCGGAAATTTAATGCAAAATAATGCGCAAGAAGATGTAAAACTCAGCAACTTTGAAAAAGACGCTCTGGGCGAAATTGGAAATATAACTATGGGGACAGCTGCCACTACCCTTTCTACCCTGCTTAGAAAAAGGGTATCCATAACTACTCCCCATGTTATGGTTACTTCCCGGGAAAAATTACAGTCTGACTATCCTTTGCCTTATGTCGTAGCGGAAGTAAGATATACGGAAGGATTAAGCGGTACGAATATACTTACTATAAAACAGGAAGATGCTGCCGTTATTGCTGATTTGATGATGGGAGGGACGGGGCAGGTAGCTGATCACAGCCTGGATGAACTGCGTCTCAGTGCGGTGGGAGAGGCCATGAACCAGATGATGGGTTCAGCTACTACCAGCCTGTCTTCTATGTTCAATACTCGGATTGATATAGCCCCTCCTAAATTAATGATTATGGACTTTGGCAAGGAGAACCTGGAATTATCAGCTGATTATGAAGAAATCGTGGCTATAAAATTTAAAATGGAGATAGAAGATCTGGTAGACAGTGAAATTATCCAGATAATTCCCTTGGAAGCAGCCAGAAATATGGTTAATATGTTAATGGGAGGGACGGTTGAAGAATCTTCAGCCGCTGCAGTTTTGGAAATGGAAGAAACTGCACCTAAGGCGGTGCAGGAACAGGTGCGGGATACCGTCTACTCTGAGCCTGAACCTGCAGCTGCAGCTAAATCACCTCCACCTCCACCTCCTCCGCCGGGCCAGGAAGTATGGAGTGATCCTCTATATGCAGATATTCCCTCAGGAGTAAAAAGAGGGGGAGGGGTTGTGGTACAACCAGCTCAGTTTGCTCCTCTGCGGGAGAGCTATACTGGCCAGATGCCTAACAATATAAACCTGATCATGGATGTACCTTTAGAGGTTACGGTCGAGCTAGGTAAAACTAGAAAAACGATCAGGGAAGTTTTAGAATTAGGGCAGGGTTCGATAATTCAGCTTGATAAAATGGCAGGTGAGCCGGTAGACCTGCTGGTAAACGGCAAACTTATTGCCAAAGGTGAGGTAGTAGTTATAGATGAAAATTATGGCATAAGGATTACAACGATAATAAGTCCTATGGATAGGATGAGCAAATTACAATAATAAGATGGGGAGGAAAAACATGGGTAAGAGGATTCTTATAGTTGATGATGCAGCATTTATGAGGATGATGATTAAGGACATTTTAACCAAAAACGGATATGAAGTAGTAGGCGAAGCGGAAAATGGGCAGGTAGCAGTAGAAAAATATCAGGAGCTGAAACCAGATTTGGTTACTATGGATATAACTATGCCGGAAATGGATGGTATAACTGCCGTTAAAGCCATAAAGGCTATTGATCCCAATGCCAGGATAATTATGTGCAGTGCTATGGGCCAGCAGTCAATGGTTATCGATGCTATTCAAGCCGGAGCCCGGGATTTTATAGTTAAGCCTTTTCAGCCGGAAAGGGTATTGGAAGCAGTAAGCAAAGCTATTGACTAACTTGCTGCCTGGATGTGGATAAGATGTTGCCTTTTAAACATAGGAAATATTTGATTTTGGCCGGAGTGTTGATTTTGCTGCTGGTTTTGACTGCCCAGGCCGGGGCGGCTGATATGGAAAAATTAAACCAGGAGCTTGATAAGCAGAATCAGGTTTCGGTTAAAGGCCCCAGTTTATGGGTTAGCTTTTTAAAGCTGATAATAGCTTTAGGCCTTATTATCGGAGCAGCCTGGTCGGTTCTTTATATATTTAACCGGCAAATGAATGTGAAAACCCAGGGGACCTGGATTAATGTAGTAGATCAGGTAGTTTTAGGCCAGAATAGAGGGATTGTGCTATGTGAAATAGGCGAAAAACTTTATGCCCTGGGGGTAACTGACCACAGCATAAATTTGCTTTTTGAGGTCGATAATCCCAAAATTTGGGAAGAAGTTAGCCAGACGGCTTATGGATTATCGTCTAATAATAGTGTAGATGATATTTATACCCAGATTAAAAAAGGGATAAATAACCTGCTTGCTAAAAGGCGGACCCCCAAAATACCAGAACGCAATTTTTCCCGTTTGATGGGAGAACAGATAAAAAAAATGCAGGAATTGAGCCAGAATTATGGGCAGGATGATTTACGAGATATTTATAAAAGAAGTGATAACCATGAATAAGGCGCTTAAAGCTAGATTATTCGGGCTGGTTTTGTTTTTAATTATAGGAGGGGTTTTATTTTTTGCTCCTTCTGCTTTAGCTGAGCCTTTAACTATTCCCCAGGTTAATCTGCAAATTGGCGGGGAGAATGATAATCCCCAAAATTTATCTGCGGTTTTACAGATAATAATATTAATTACGGTATTATCTTTAGCTCCGGCTATAGCAGTTTTGATGACTTCTTTTACCAGGATTGTAGTGGTTTTGTCTTTTGTGCGTACATCTCTAGCTACGCAGCAGATGCCGCCTAATCAGGTATTAATAGGGCTGGCTCTTTTCTTGACTTTTTTTGTTATGGCTCCTACCTTCCGGGAGGTAAATGAGGAAGCTTTAACTCCTTATCTGCAAGGGGAAATAACCCAGGAAGAGGCCTTTACAAAAGGTATCAAGCCTTTACGGGAATTTATGTTTAAACAGACCAGGGAAAAAGACCTGGCTCTTTTTGTAAAAATGTCAGGTATAGAGCGGCCGCGCAATTTCGATGATATACCTAATTATGTGCTTATACCTGCTTTTGTTATAAGCGAATTAAAAACCGCTTTTCAGATAGGTTTTATCATATTTATTCCTTTTTTAGTAATCGATATGGTCGTAGCCAGTGCTTTAATGTCGATGGGAATGATGATGCTGCCTCCTATGATGATTTCTCTGCCTTTTAAGATATTGCTTTTTGTGCTGGTAGATGGCTGGAATCTGGTTATTCAGTCACTTATTATGAGTTTCAAGTAAGGGGGCGAAAAGGTGTACGAAGATGTTGTGCTGAGCCTTGCCCATCAGGCGGTTGTGACTGTCCTTTTAGTTTCCGCTCCTATACTGGGCGCAGCTCTTTTAACCGGCTTAATTATAAGCATACTGCAGGCTACTACCCAGATGCAGGAAATGACTCTGGTTTTTGTACCCAAGATAGTAGTGGTATTTCTGGTGACTATATTGTTTGGTCCCTGGATGCTTAATATTTTAACCAGCTTTGCTCATAATCTTTGGGCGGCTATACCCACACTTATTTCTTTATAATAGGCAGGAGTTATTATGGCTTTTCCTCTGGAAAGTTTTTTATTAGTATTAGCCAGATTATCAGGTTTATTCCTGATAGCTCCTATTTTTAGCAGCCGGCAGATACCGGTAAGGGTTAAAATTTTTGTTCTATTAATTTTAGCAGCAACTATGGCTTATTTTGTTCCGGTAAAGTATGCTTTGATAATACCGAATGCCGCCTACTGGATAGCTGCTTTAGTGATGGAATTAGCCATCGGCTTTACTATGGGATTTGTAGCCTATGTATTTTTAGCTGCTATTCAGCTGGCCGGGCAGATTATGGATATGCAAATGGGTTTTGGCATTGTCAATGTCGTAGATCCCCAGACAGGTACGCAGATTCCCTTAATGGGCAATTTGACTCAGGCCCTTGCTTTATTAATATATCTAGGCATAGACGGACATCATTATTTGTTACAGGCTCTGGCTCAGAGTTATCAACTGATCCCGGTATTAGGTTTCCGCTTTAATGCTGGTTTATGGGAACTGCTCCTAGAAATAAGTGTTTATATGTTTGTTATCGGGGTAAAGATTGCGCTTCCTTTTCTGGCTGCTCTGCTTACCGCTGATGTGGCTATGGGCTTCGTAGCCAGGACGGTACCGCAGATGAATGTGTTTATTGTTGGTTTGCCGTTAAAGATACTGCTGGGATTGTTTACCCTTTTAATTTTACTCCCTCTTTATATATGGATTTATGGGGTATTGTTTGCCAGATTTTTTGCTTATTTAGATAGTGTTATGCGCGCGATGGGGTTGTAGATATGCAGGAAGAAAAAATTTGGGGATTTGATCTCCAGCTTTTTGCTGAAGGCGAGACCGGCGAAAAAACAGAACAGCCTACACCAAGGCGCCGGGAAGAAGCCCGCAAAAAAGGACAGGTTTTTAAAAGCAATGATTTAAATTCTGCTGTGGTACTGGTAGCAGGTACCGTAGCTTTATTTATAATTTCCCCTTATATGCTGGAAAGTTTTAAAGCTTTTACGGCTGTATTTATACTGGAAAAAAGCCAGGAGGAATTTTCCTTTCTATATGCGTACAGGCTTTTCGTGGAAACTCTGTGGGTTATGGCCAAAATGGTGGGGCCGGTTTTTCTGGCTACCTTTTTAGCTGCTCTCTTGATTACTTATTTGCAGGTAGGATTTGTGTTCAGCGGAGAACCGCTTAGGCCCAAATTAGAAAGACTAAATCCGGTTGAAGGTTTTAAGCGCATATTTTCCAAACGGGCTTTGGTGGAGCTTCTGAAATCAGTTTTAAAAGTTTTAGTAACCGGATACATAGTTTACACCGTTATAAAAAAAGATTTTTCCCTGTTTACCCACATGATCGATATGGAACTTATAGCCTGTATAAAGGCTATGCGCAGTATAGTTTTTGAAATTGCCCTTAAAGTGGGGATAGCTTTTATAATAATTGGCATCTTAGACTACCTGTATCAGCGGTATGAATATGAAAAATCGCTTAAGATGAGTAAATATGATATAAAACAGGAATATAAAGAGACCGAAGGTGACCCGCTGATAAAATCCAGGCAAAGACAGATTCAGCGCGAAATGGCTATGCGGCGGATGATGGCTGAAGTTCCCAAAGCCGATGTGGTTATAACTAACCCTACTCATTTTGCGGTAGTTCTGAAGTATGAAGCTGAAAAGATGGATGCTCCGATGGTAGTGGCTAAAGGGCAGGATTTTATGGCTTTAAAGATAAAGGAAATAGCTCGACAAAATGATGTAGCAGTTGTAGAAAATCCTCCTCTGGCCCGTACTTTATATTATACTGTAGATATAGGCCAACAGATTCCCGAAGAAATGTATCAAGCAGTAGCCGAGATACTTGCCTTCGTATATAAACAAAAAAAGGTGGTATAGCCTGATACTTTGGAGGATTTGCTTTTATGGAAGCAAGAGCAGGTTGGATAGGTTTTTTACAGGAACGCAGTGATGCGGTAATAGCTGTATTGGTGGTAAGCATCGTTTTAATGATGCTTATTCCCATGAAACCGTCTTTGCTTGATGTTTTGCTTACTTTTAACATATCTTTTGCTCTTATAATACTTATGGTTGCCATGTTTAATACAGATCCTCTTGAATTTTCAGTTTTCCCGTCTTTACTTTTGATTATGACTTTATTCAGGCTGGCCCTTAATGTTTCTTCTACCCGTTTAATTCTGCTCAATGCCGAGGCGGGGCAGGTTATTTATACTTTTGGCTCTTTTGTGGTAGGCGGCAACATGGTAGTAGGGCTGGTCATTTTTCTTATACTGGTAGTAATTCAATTTATTGTTATAACCCGCGGAGCAGAACGCGTGGCGGAAGTAGCTGCCCGCTTTACTCTGGATGCTATGCCAGGAAAACAGATGGCCATTGATGCTGATCTTAATGCCGGGCTTATTGATGAACAGGGAGCCAGAGAGAGAAGACAGAAGATCCAGAAAGAAGCTGATTTTTATGGAGCCATGGATGGAGCCAGCAAATTTGTTAAAGGAGATGCTATTGCCGGTATAATAATAACCCTGATAAATATAATCGGCGGGCTTATTATAGGTTTGGCCCAAAAAGGTTTTACCTTTGATAAGGCTATCCAGACTTATACCATCCTTACGGTAGGCGATGGGCTGGTAACCCAGATACCTGCTTTACTTATATCTACCGCGACCGGTATTGTAGTTACCAGAAGTGCCTCCCAGTTCAGCCTGGGTAAAGAAGTAACTTCCCAGCTTTTCAGCCATCCCAAGGCTTTAGGAATAGCGGCCCTAATACTGGCAGTTTTAGGCACCATCGGGTTGCCTAAGATGCCTATGTATTCACTGGCTCTTCTTTTTGGCCTGTTATTTTTTGCTTTCCGCACTGCGACAGCGGAAATAAGGGAGGAAGGGGAAAAAGAGGAAGTTAAAGAAGCGGAAGAAATTAAACGTTCCGAAAATGTTATGGAACTTCTTCAGGTAGAAAAGATGGAGATGGAATTAGGATATGGGCTGATTCCTCTAGTCGATGCCGAACAGGGAGGAGATCTCCTGGAGCGCATAGTGATGATAAGAAGGCAGTGCGCCCTGGAGCTGGGATTTATTGTGCCTCCCATACGCATAAGGGATAATATGCAGCTTAAGCCGAACTCCTATGTAATAAAGATTAAAGGAATGGAAATTGCCAGCGGAGAATTGATACTGGACAGTTATCTGGCCATAGGGGCAGATATCGAAAATGACAGGGATTTGCCGGGCATAGATACCCTGGAACCGGCTTTTAAGTTGCCGGCTAAGTGGATTGCTCCTGAACATAAGGAAGAGGCAGAAATGAAGGGGTATACGGTAGTAGATCCTCCTTCAGTCCTAGCTACCCATCTTACTTCAGTTATAAAAGCCCATGCCCATGAGCTTTTGGGCAGACAGGAAGTGCAGAATATAATCGATTTTGTAAAGGGGCAGAATCCGGCGGTGGTAGAAGAGCTGATACCTGACCTTATGAGTATAGGTGAAGTGCAAAAGGTACTGGCGAATCTGTTAAAAGAACAGGTTTCGATAAGGGATATGGTTACTATCCTGGAAACCCTGGCTGATTATGCCAAATTCAGCCGGGATACCGATATTTTAACTGAATATGTGCGGCAGGCTTTAAAAAGACAGATATTAAGGCAGTATGTAGATGAAAATGGGGTGCTAAAGGTTCTTACTCTCGATCCTGCTCTGGAAGAAAAGATGAGGGAATCACTGCAGCAAAGCGATTTAGGTTCTTATTTGGCTTTAGAGCCTGAACTGGCGCAAAAGCTTATCGATGAATTAAACAGGCATTATCAGGATATGATGAGACATGGTTTAAATCCGGTTTTAATATGTGCCCCTATACTTAGAATTTATTTTAAGCGCATGCTGGAAAGATTTATAAATAATTTTACCGTTCTTTCTTATAATGAAATCGATAATAGTGTTAATATAGAAGTGGTGGGGATGGTGGCAGTATGAAGATAAAAAAGTTTTTGGCCAAAGATTATCAAACGGCACTAAAAATGGCCAAGGCGGAAATGGGCCCTGATGCCATAATACTGCATACCGAAAAGGTAAAAAAGAAAGGGATTTTCGGCTTATTTTCCCCGCCGCAGGTAGAAATCACCGTAGCGGTAGATGAAACGATAAAAGTAAGAACCGATAAGAAAAGGGATAACTTTGCTGCCAGTTATGAACCGGGAAAAAGAGAGTCTGTTTCGGCAGGAAACCAGATAAAATCTCCGGAGGAGAGGGAAAGCCTTTTTAGGGAACTCAATACCATGAAGTCGATGATGGAAGAAATCCGCAACAAGATGTATGAAGTGGAATTAGTAAGAGGAATGCCCGAAGAGATCCAGCGATTTTTTAGAATGCTCCTGGAGAATAACATCGATAAGGATATTGCTCTAAATATTATAAACAAAGTGGAAAACCGCTTGCCGCCGGATAAACTGCATGACAAAATGTGGATAAGGGATTTGGTATTGGATGCCCTGGAGGAATATGTAAAGGAAATAAGGCCTATTGAAATAGATGTTTGCCGCAAAGGAACGGTGGTAATGCTTATCGGGCCGACCGGGGTAGGTAAAACTACTACCATTGCCAAACTGGCTGCCAATCTTACTTTTATGGATAAAAAGGAAGTGGCACTCATAACCCTGGATACCTACCGGGTGGCTGCAGCTGAACAGCTGCGTACTTTTGCTGAAATTATAGGTATTCCGATAAGTGTGGTTTTTGACCAAGTCGAGCTTAAAGAAGCTATTGAAAAATACCGGGAAAAAGATGTGGTCTTTATCGATACGGCCGGGCGCAGCCCTTATAATGACGAGCAAATGGCGGAATTAAAGGAATATATTGAAGTTGCGGCTCCGGATGAGATTATTCTGGTATTGAGTGTTACTACCCAGAGCAGTGAGCTTGTAAATATCTACAATCGTTTTAGCCTTTTTAATATAGACAAGATAATATTTACCAAAGTAGATGAAGCCCGCAGTTATGGGCAGATTTTGAATACCATATATGAGATTAAAAAGCCTATTGCCTATATAACTAACGGACAGAATGTGCCTGACGACATAAAGGTGCCGGATCCTCTTTATTTAGCCAAAATGCTTCTGGGAAAGGATGAAGCATTATGAAAGACCAGGCCGATAGACTCAGGGAATTAGCCTTAACTGTTAAACAGCAGATTGAAAATGAAATATATATGAATCTAAAACATACCCGGGTAATAGCCGTAAGCAGCGGAAAAGGAGGAACGGGTAAAAGCACTCTGGCTCTTAATCTGTCTATAGCTTTGTCTTCCCAGGGGAAAAAGGTGATTTTGATGGATGCCGATATGGGCCTGGCTAATATAGATATTATGCTGGGGATTGTCCCTGCTTACAATATTTATCATTTCGTACAGGGCCAGAAATCGCTGCGGGAAATAATACTGTCTCATCCTACCGGCATTGACATTATACCAGGAGGATCAGGCATTACAGAACTGGCTAATTTGCATCGCGAACAATTAAAAAGGATACTGGTTGAGCTGGGCGCATTAGATGGGGAATATGATTTCATGATTATAGATACCGGAGCCGGGATATCTGATAGTGTATTATCATTTTTGCTGGCAGCCGATGATGTACTGGTGGTTACTACCCCTGAGCCTACTTCGATTACCGATGCCTATGGAGTAGTAAAAGGATTGAGCCAGCACCATTTTGCTGGTAATTTATACCTGATAGTTAACCGCGTGGAAAATAATCATGAAGGTGTGCTGCTTGCGGAAAAATTCAGGTTAGTATGTAACAAATTTTTAAATCTGGACATAAAGGTTTTGGGTTATGTTGTGAATGAACCTTTAATCAAAGAGGCTATAAAAAGGCAAACATCATTTTTGAATATTTTTCCTCAGAGCGTGGCCGCCAGGAATATATATGATATATCCTCTAAGCTGCTGAGCAATGATGTGGGCGGAGATAAGCGGGAAATACAGAAATATGGAGGCATAAAAAACTTTTTCAAAAAGCTTATAAACTTTAGCAAATTACAGGGGGAATAAAGTCTTTATGGAGGATATAAGGCTGAATCAACTGGTAGAAATAGAGTATCCGCTGGAAGAGGGGGTAGAATATCTGGCGAGCCGAGTGGAAGAAATAGATGGTGATTATCTGCACCTAGCAGTTCCTATACGTAAAGGTCAGCTGGTTCCCATGCATATTGGACAAAAAATAAAGGTGTGTTTTACCCGCGATGATGAATCTTATGCTTTTAATACCAGTATAGTAGCCCGCAGGAGGGAGCCGATACCGGTACTTATTGTCAATAAACCGGATAAGCTGGTTAAGATTCAAAGAAGAGCTTATGTCCGCATACCGGCATCTATTCCTATAAATTATCGGCTTATTCCTCAGGGGCAGAATTTCGAATCCGGAATGACGGTGGATATAAGTGGAGGAGGAGCCTTTTTCTTATCCCAAACGAAAATGGAGCGGGGACAGACATTAGAAGTAGAGATTTGCCTTCCCCAGAGACCCAAAATCGTATGCCAGGCAGAAGTTAAAAGGGTTATTCCCCCGGAGGTAGGGGGAGCCAGCAGTTATAAAGTGGCGATAGAATTTAAAGACATAACGGAAAATCAGAGGGATCAAATCTTTAATTTTATTTTTGAAAAACAGCGCGAATGGATTAAAAAGGGCCTCTTAACTGAGAAGAGGAGGTAAAGAGCTTGAAAAAAATCAGGGTACTGGTAGTAGATGATTCTGCTTTTATGCGCAAGGTAATCTCGGACATAATAAACAATGAACCAGATCTGGAAGTTGTGGATAAGGCCAGAGATGGCCTGGAGGCAGTAGCCAAGGTAAAAGAGCTTAAACCTGATGTTGTAACTATGGATGTGGAAATGCCGGGTTTAGACGGGCTTACAGCCTTAGAAAGGATAATGAAGGAATGTCCTACCCCGGTAGTTATGCTGAGCAGTGTAACCAAAAGTGGAGCAGAACAGACTTTAAAAGCTCTACAGTTAGGGGCAGTAGATTTTGTTACCAAGCCTTCGGGGCAAATATCTCTGGATATCAATAAAGTAAGAGAGGATATTGTCAGAAAAATAAAAATTGCGGCAGGGACTAAGAAAAATCTGGCGAATTTGAATAATATAATACAGGCACCGGAAAGAAAAGGTTTTTTCTCGAAAGATAAGTTAACTGATTATAGCAAAAGCTTGCATAAACTAGTAATAATTGGGACTTCTACCGGAGGGCCTAAGGCCCTGCATCAGGTTATTCCCAAACTTCCTGCCTCTATTGATGCCGGCATCTTGATAGTGCAGCATATGCCCCCCGGGTTTACCAGGTCGCTGGCGGAAAGACTGGATGCGGTATCGGAAATCAAGGTGAAAGAGGCAGAAGCGGGAGAAAAAATTGTGCCGGGTTGTGCTTATATAGCGCCGGGAGACCATCATCTTTGTGTAGAGGCCAGGGGAAGTGGAGGGAATAGAGAGCTTTTTATCGTTACTGACAGGAATATTCCCCCCCGCGGAGGCTTAAGGCCTGCTGTTGATGTGACCCTGGAATCAGTAGCTAGAAATTACTGGGGACATATTGTGGCGGTTATTATGACCGGTATGGGGCATGATGGGGCAGCAGGACTGCCTTTGATAAAAGAAAAGGGAGGCAAAATAATTGCCGAACATGAATCAACCTGTATAGTTTATGGTATGCCCAAAGCAGCAGTGGAAACCGGAAAAGTTGATAAGATAGTACCACTTTACCATATAAGCGAAGAGATAGTTAAAATGCTTTAAGAAGGTTTTAATTATTTTTAAGGGGTGATAAGTGTGAATATGGATATGTCTCAGTATCTGGATGTATTTCTGGAAGAGAGCAAAGAACACCTGGAAAATTTAAATCAGAAACTTTTGCAATTAGAAAAAAACCGTAATGATATAGGGGCTCTAAATGAAATTTTCCGGGCTGCTCACACCTTGAAAGGCATGTCTTCTACCATGGGGTTTGAAGACCTAGCTGATCTTACTCATCATATGGAAAATGTCCTTTCTGACTTAAAAGAAGGTAAAATCGAAGTAAGTTCTGATATAGTAGATATCCTTTTTAAATGCCTGGATCGCATTCAGCTTATCGTAGAACAGATTGAAACTACAGGATCGGGAATAATGGATAACAGCGATCTTATTTCTGTTCTGGAAAATGTCAAATCCGGCTCTCTGGAAGTGGCATCTGCATTGGAAAAAGAGATAAGGCTGCCGGCAGACGAAGAGAAAGAGGCGGTATTAACCCCCAAAGAGGATAAGAGCAAGAGATTTGCCTTCAATGATTATGATATAACTGTTTTGCGGGAAGCCAGCAGCAGGGGAATGAAGATATATTATATAAGAATACAGGTTGATCCCGGCTGTCTTATGAAATCAGTGCGGGCTTTTATGGTTTTTAAGGCTTTGGAAGAAGAAGGAGAAGTTATAAAATCTATTCCTCCTGCTCAGGAACTGGAAGAAGGCAAGTTTGAAGAAGGTTTTGAGGTTTTTGTTATAACATCGGCGGATAAAGAAAAGCTGGTGCAAAATGTAAACAAAATTTCCGAGGTAAAAATAGCCGAAATAGAAAACATAGAAATTGCTACCGTTTCTGTTTCTACCGGTGAGGAAAAAATGGCAATGCAGACCTCAGCGGAATCGGAAATGGAGAAAAAAGCTGAACTGGGTGAAAAGGGGGCTGTTTCCAGCGGTGACCAAAAGAAGCAGGTGCATAAAGTAAGGCAGACCGTGCGTGTAGATATTGAACGTTTAGACAATTTGATGAATTTAGTAGGCGAACTGGTAATGCACAAAGGTCGGCTGGAACAGATTGGGGCCAATACCAAGCTGGTGGAGCTCAATGAAACTATTGAGCAGATTGACCGGGTAACAGCTGACCTGCAGTCAGTAGTTATGAAAGTACGCATGGTTCCCATTGAACAGGTCTTTAACCGCTTCCCGCGCATGGTAAGGGATCTGGCCAAGGAATTAAATAAAGAAGTAGATTTCCTGATGGAAGGGAAAGAAACCGAGCTTGACCGTACGGTTATAGATGAAATAGGCGATCCTCTGGTACATCTCCTGCGCAATGCCGTAGATCATGGATTAGAGCCGGCAGAAGAGCGTATAAAGAAAGGAAAACCGGCAGTAGGGACAGTAATGCTTAGAGCCAGACATGAAGGAAATAATGTCTATATCGAGGTAGAAGATGATGGAGCAGGTATTGATATTGAAAAGGTAAAGAAAAAAGCTGTCGAAAAAGGGCTTATAACGGAAAAAGAAGCGGAAAAGATGGATAAGGATGAAGCTATTGAACTGCTTTTCTATCCCGGTTTCAGCACGGCGAAAACGGTAACTGATGTTTCAGGACGGGGGGTAGGCCTGGATGTAGTCAAGACCAAGATCGAATCTCTGAATGGAGAAATAGCTGTGGAAACTAAACCTGATAAAGGTACCAAGTTTAAAATCAAGCTACCGTTAACCCTGGCGATTATACAGGCTTTGATGGTGGCGGTAAGGGATGAGATATATGCTATACCTTTAAGTTCGGTTGATGAAACTACCATGATAACGAAGAATGACATAAAAATTATCCAGGGCCAGGAAGTAATGATGTTAAGAGGTAATATACTTCCTATATTCCGCTTGGCTGAACTTTTGGAAACCCCGGGAGGAGCTTCTAGCGAAGATGAAATGTATGTAGTAGTTGTGCGCAAGGCTGAGCGGCAGATAGGACTGGTAGTTGACACCTTGATTGGACAGCAGGAAATAGTTATAAAATCGCTGGGTAAGCTGTTATCAGGAATACCAGGAATCGCAGGGGCTATTGTGGCTGGTGATGGCAATGTAAGGCTGATTTTAGATGTGGCCACATTATTTTAGTGAGGTGAGATTATGGACATAAATGCGGGTTTAGATTTAAAAAATGCTTATGGCGAAAATGAGGAAATTCAGGTAGTTGCCTTTAAGCTGGGACGGGAAGAATATGCTGTAGATGTCTTAAGTGTGCAGGAAATTAATAGATTGCTGAACATCACCCGTGTGCCCAGGACAGCTAAATATATTGAAGGGGTAGTAAATCTGCGGGGCAATATTATTCCCATAATAAATCTTCACACCCGTTTTAATATTGAAGCGGTAGGCGATGAGGAAGATAAGAGGATTATAGTATTTCAGTTTGATGATACCAAAGCCGGCATAATCGTAGATGAGGTCTCTGAGGTTTTAAGGCTGAATAAGGGGGATATAGAAGAAACCTCCAGGGTTTACAGCTCTATCGATACTGATCATATAAAAGGCATAGCCAAGGTAGATAACCGGCTTTTGATACTGCTTGACATAGCGAAGATTCTGGGAGCTTAATTTTTTAGGTGGTGAAATATGGATGGTAGATGATTTCAGCAAATTATCCGGTTTGCAGCTGGATGCGTTAAGAGAGATTGGGAATATCGGAGCCGGCAATGCAGCAACTGCTCTGGCCCAGATGATAAATGCCAAGATTGATATGAGTGTGCCTCAGGCCAGGATAATGCTTTTTTCCGAGGTTCCCGACCTGGTGGGGGGAGCAGATAAGCATGTAGTAGGTATTTATCTACGGGTGGAAGGCTCGGCCCCAGCCAGCATCCTTTTTATTATACCGGTAGAGAAAGCTTGTTTGCTGGTTGATATGCTGATGTTTAAGCCTTTAGGTACTACGAATATGGATAATTTTGGCGATATGGAAATGTCGGCGATGATGGAGCTAGGTAACATAATTTCGGCAACTTATCTTAATGCTTTGGCAGCTTTTACTGGCCTAAAGCTTTTGCCTTCGGTTCCGGCTCTGGGAATAGATATGGCAGGGGCCGTTATGGATGCGATTTTGGCTCAGTTTGGCGAAGTAGCTGATCATGTTCTGGTTTTAGAGACCGATTTTAGAAAAGAAGCGGTAGATCTGGTAGGCCATTTTATTCTGCTTCCTGAGCCTGGAGCGCTTGACACTATACTAAAAGCACTTGGGGTGAGCATGTGATGGGCAAGATTATCCAGGTAGGGATGGCAGATCTCAAATTGGCCAAAGCTCCAGATAAGCTTATGACTGCAGGATTAGGTTCCTGTATAGGGATATGTGTGCGGGATAAAAGTAAACAGCTGGGCGCGTTAGCCCATATAATGCTGCCTTTAAGCACACAGGCACGCAATGCGGATAATAAAGCTAAATTTGCGGATACAGCTATAGAACTGCTGGTAGAAGAGATGAAGCGCAATGGTGCTGATATTACCCGTTTAGAGGCTAAATTTGCCGGAGGAGCTCAGATGTTCAAGTTTTCCGGTGAGAGTGATATAATGAAAATAGGGCAGCGCAATGCTGCCGCCGTCGAAGAATATCTGCAAAAGTACGGTATCAAGATACTGGCCAAGGATGTAGGAGGCAATTATGGGCGTACTATAACCTATGATCCCGCTACCGGGGATTTATTGGTGCGGACTATTGGACATGGGGAGAGAATAATTTAAATGAACCCCGATTATGTGAACCAGCTCTGGATGCGGTATAAGGAACAAGGGGATGAAAAGGCCAGGGAAGAGCTTATTTTGCACTATGCAGGTTTGGTAAAGTATGTAGCTAACCGGCTGGCTATAAATCTATCTTCAGCCGTAGAGGTTGATGAGCTTTATTCTTATGGGGTGGAAGGTTTAATTGATGCGGTAGAAAAATTTGATCACCAGCGCAACATCAAGTTTGAAACTTATGCCATTACCCGCATAAGAGGAGCTATAATCGACGGCTTAAGATCTATGGACTGGGTTCCGGTTTCCATAAGGCAAAAGAGCAAGGAGCTGGAAAAAGTGTACAGCAGGCTGGAGGCTAAACTGGGCCGGGCAGCTAGCGATGAAGAAGTAGCCGAGGAAATGGGCATAGACCTGGAAAAGCTTAATAAAATATTAAGAGAAGTAGCAGTTACGACGATAATATCATTAGAGGATTTTTATGCGGGTGAAGAAGGAGAAGAAAAGAAAAAGAGATGGGCTGATATTATTGAAGATGGAGACAGCATAAATGCCCTAGAAATCCTTGAACTTACGGAAACGAAAGAGATACTGGCAAGGGCGATAGCCAAATTGCCGGAAAAAGAAAAATTAGTTATCTATCTCTATTATTATGAAGGTTTGACTTTAAAAGAAATAGGAGCAGTTTTAAATCTTTCTGAATCCCGCATATCGCAGCTGCATACCAAAGCTATATTGAGATTGAGAGGGAGTCTGGGCAAGAAAAAGCAACAGATAATATAGGTGAGGGTGGGGGGATGAGTTTATGCCTGAAAACATGGAAAACCAGATAAATGCTGAAATTGACAAAGATGGAGAGGCCGAAGTTTTTATAACTAAAGATAAACTGCAGGCCTTTTTGCAGGTAACCCCACCTGTAGGCAAGGGCAAACCTTGTACGCTGGAAAAGGTAAAGGAATTATTAGCCAGGAAAAATATAGTCTATGGCATTAAGGAAGAAAATTTGCAAAAAGCCTTAGAGCCTGAAAACTGGGGAAAAAGAATCCTGATCGCTCAGGGTGAAGCAGCCCGGGATGGGGAGAATGCAAGGATTGTATACCATTTTCCCCTGCCGCAAGATAGGGTAGGACCTAGAATTGATGAAAAAGGCCGAGCCGATTATTATGACCTGGGACTTATACATAATGTAAAAATGGGAGATTTTTTAGCGGAAAAGATTCCTGCCACTGAAGGGGTAGCAGGCAAAGATATAACTGGCAGGGATATTCCTCCTAAAAGAGGAAAAGATGTGATGCTGCCGCGGGGCAAGAATACTATTGCCGATGAGGAAAACTTGCGGCTTTTTGCCGCTATAGATGGCAATGTTACCATTATTGATAACAAGGTTACGGTTTCTCCGGTTTTTCAGGTCAATGGAGATATAGATTATTCTACTGGCAACATAGATTTTGTAGGAAGTGTAGTGATAAATGGCAATGTCAATACCGGTTTTAAGGTATATGCTGCCGGGGATATTGAAGTTAAAGGTTTTATCGAAGGAGCAGAAGTAGTTGCGGGAGGCAATGTCGTAGTAAAAGGCGGTATTGTAACCGGCCAGCGCGGCCTGGTAAAAGCAGGTGGTAATATATATGCCAGATTTATTGAAAATTCCAGGGTAGAAGCCGAAAACGACATAATAATCCGCGAAGCTATAATCCAGTCAACAGTAAGAGCAGGAGGAAGTGTAAGGGTAACAGATAGGAGGGCTTCTATAATTGGAGGAAAGGTTCAGGCCTGTCAGGAAGTGGAAGCCAAGTTCATAGGATCACAGCTGGCTACGCCGACGGTAATTGAAGTAGGGGTTAATCCTCAGTATAGGGAAGAATATCAAAAGATTTTTAAGAACCTACCTTCCAAAAAAAATACTTTGGAAAATATAGCACATAATCTGCAGATCATACAAAAAGCTAATATAGCGCCGGAAAAATTAGATCCTAAGCGCAGGATTATGCTGATGAAATTATTAGATGAGTTTAAAAAACTGCGCAAAGAAATTGCCGAAATGGAAGAGAGGCTTAATTTTCTAAGTGAGGAGATGCAGAAGATTACCGAGGCCAAGGTAAAGGTATGGGAGGTTGTATATCCAGGTGTCCGCATCATTCTAGGGCAGTCGATATATATTGTAGATAATCCTATAAAATACTCAGCTTTTGTGCTGGAAGAAGGGGAAGTAAGGATAGCTCCGCTTAGTTAGGAAGAGGGGATGATATTATGACCATAAGGAGTATTGATATGCAGGTCCTGGTGCAGAAAATAGGTGAAGTAGCCAAGATAAAGCAAGCGGAGCAGTCAGCAGCCAATAATCGGCAGCAGGATTTTATAAATATGATAAGCCAGGATACTGTCCGCTACAGCAAAACCGTAAATCAAACTTTGCCGGGGGAAAAAAAGATAGTAAACAATAATGAAGAAAGAGATAAACGAAGAAGGAAAAAAGAGGTGAAAAAAGAAAAGGGCGATAAAGATTATCCCGGGGATGATAGAGGGAGCAGCATAGATATTAAAATATAAGGTGGTGGCGGTTATAACTACATTCATACTTTCGCTAGCGTTACTTTTACTAGTTTTAGCTTTTATAAGCTTAAGCCGGCAAAAAAATTTTCTGGAAAACTATGCTAGAGACCTAGAGGCTACCCTTAATGATGCCAAGAAGGTAAAGGAAGATTTGAATTTTTTGTTAGATAATGCAGTAAAAATAGCGGCAAGGATAAATAATGAACTACACGAAAAAATAAACTATCAGGAGGAACTTATAGACCAGCATGATAAACTGGAAAAAAGTTATGTATTAGAAAATGGAGAAAATATAGCTAATAAGAAGAAAATAAGGGTATATCAGGCAGCTAAATATTTAGGCATGGATAGCAAAGTGTTAATAACTATATTACGCCAGATGGGGTATAAAGTGAATAGTCAGCTAAATACACTGGATGTGGCCTTACTAGATAAAATAAAAGCAATCGAGGTGGGGAATCCTCCATCTGACAATATAAAAAACAAAGAATATAACACCATATCCCAGTTTGATAACAATGAAAATACTGATACCGTTGATAGAAAAGATTATCTATCCGAAAAAGATGATATAGATGATATATTAGAGGATATTAAAAACGCTCATCCTTATATGGCTGTACGCGCATTGTACGAAAGGGGCTATACTATAAAAGAAATAGCCAAGTTTCTGGGCCGAGGCCAGGGCGAAGTTCAGATTCTCTTAAATTTAGCCTACAAAAATAGGGCTATTTGAGGTGGAGCTTAATTTAAAGCTTCACCTTTTGTTTTAAGCCTAGCCTTTAGGGGTATATTATTAGTAGAAAAAAAGTCAAAATAAGGTGCTTTTATATTGCAAATGGCGGAAGGCTTGTGGTATATTATCTCTTGGTATTACACACGCCGATGACTTGCTGAAGGGTGCTTCGCTCGAAGTCTTCAGGAAGGATGATTTGTGCGGAGGACAAAAACAAAAAGAGAGGAGGTGCGGTCGGTGTCAGTAATTAGCATGAAACAGCTCCTGGAGGCAGGAGTTCATTTTGGACACCAGACGCGCAGATGGAACCCTAAAATGGCTCCATATATTTATATGGAGAGAAATGGCATTTATATTATTGATCTTCAGCAAACAGTTAAAAAATTCGATGAGGCTTATGAATTTGTTAAAAGTGTAGTTGCTGAAGGCAAGTCGATTCTTTTTGTCGGCACCAAGAAGCAGGCCCAGGAAAGTGTTAAAGAAGAAGCGGAACGCTGTGGCATGTACTATGTCAATCAGCGCTGGCTGGGCGGTATGCTTACCAATTTTAAGACTATTCAAAAAAGGGTTCAGCGTCTTAAAGACTTAGAGCGCATGGAAGAAGAAGGCGCTTTTGAAGTCCTGACCAAAAAAGAAGTTGCCAAATTATTAAAGGAAAGAGAAAGATTAGAAAGGTTTTTAGGTGGTATCAAAAATATGGACAAACTGCCGGGGGCTCTTTTTGTTGTTGATCCGCGCAAGGAAAAAATTGCCGTAGCGGAAGCCCGTAAACTCGGTATACCGGTAGTGGCTATTGTGGATACCAATTGTGATCCTGATGAAGTAGACTATGTAATTCCTGGTAATGATGATGCTATCAGAGCGGTTAAGCTTATTACTTCCAAAATTGCCGATGCCGTTCTGGAAGCCAAGCAGGGAGAACAAGTTATGGCTTAGCTTTTGGCTTTTAAAGGGGTGAGTAGGTTTTATCTTATGCACCCCTTTTCTTACGAATAATTTTATTTGGCTAGGAGGTAAATAAGAGTGGAAATAACAGCAGCAATGGTGAAAGAACTGCGAGAAAGAACAGGCGCAGGTATGATGGACTGCAAAAAGGCCTTGATGGCGACTAATGGTGATATAGAAAAGGCGATTGATGAACTTAGAACCAAAGGTTTGGCTAAAGCAGCTAAAAAAGCAGGCCGGATTGCCAGTGAAGGCATAGTAGCTTCTTATATTCATGGGGGAGGAAGAATAGGGGTTTTAGTAGAAGTAAACTGCGAAACAGATTTTGTGGCCAAGACGGATGAATTTAAGAGTCTGGTACATGACATCGCTATGCAGATAGCAGCTTCCAGTCCGGAATATGTAAGACGTGAAGAAGTTCCGGAAGAAGTAATAAACCATGAGAAAGAGATTTTGCGCGCTCAAGCTCTAGAGGAAGGTAAGCCGGAAAAGGTTATTGAAAAAATGATTGAGGGACGTTTAGAAAAGTTCTTTAAAGAAAAGTGCCTTTTGGAACAGCCGTTTATAAAAGATCCCGATAAAACTGTGCAGGAATTGGTACATGAACATATTGCTAAAATCGGAGAAAATATAAACATAAGAAGATTTGTGCGCTATGAAGTAGGTGAAGGCATACAAAAAGAAGAAACCAACTTTGCGGCTGAGGTAATGGCACAGATTAAGGGTGAATAGATAATATAATAAATAATAATAATTAAAAATGCCTGGGAGGTAATCTCTTGCAAAAGCCTAAATATAAAAGAGTAGTTTTGAAATTAAGTGGAGAAGCTTTAGCTGGGGATCAAGGATACGGAATAAGTCATGAAATAATAAATTCTATTGCCAAACAGGTAGTGGAAGTAGTAAAGTTAGGTGTAGAAGTAGCTATTGTAGTGGGCGGAGGCAATATCTGGCGCGGCGTAGCGGGAAGTGCTCGCGGTATGGATAGGGCTACGGCAGATTATATGGGAATGCTGGCAACGGTTATAAATGCCCTGGCTTTGCAGGATGCTCTGGAGAAATTAGGCATAGAAACCAGGGTTATGTCAGCTATTGAAATGAAAGAAATTGCTGAGCCTTATATAAGACGCAGGGCTATTCGCCATTTAGAAAAAGGAAGGGTAGTTATATTTGCCGCCGGAACAGGTAATCCTTATTTTTCTACTGATACCGCAGCTGCTTTACGTTCTGCCGAAATAGAAGCCGAAGTTATTTTAATGGCGAAAAAGGTTGATGGGGTATATGATTCTGATCCCCTTAAGAACCCCAATGCCAAGAAATTTACTGATTTAGAGTATATTGAAGTTTTAAACAAAGGGTTGGGGGTTATGGACTCTACAGCCACTTCACTGTGCATGGATAATAAGATCCCTATCATAGTTTTTGATTTAACCAAAAACGGGAATATTTTAAGGGCAGTGATGGGCGAAGAGATAGGTACGTATGTTGGGAGGTAAGGTTATGATAAAAGATATCATTAATGATGCCGAGCAAAGAATGAAAAAAGCAATTGAACACCTGAAGCAGGATTTGGCCTCTTTGCGGGCGGGAAGGGCTAATCCGGCTATGCTGGATAAGGTTATGGTTAATTATTATGGTACACCTACTCCCATAAATCAATTGGCTAATATTACCGTACCTGAAGCCAGGCTTTTAGTAATTCAGCCTTGGGACAAAAGTGTTATTCCGGAGATAGAAAAGGCGATTATGAAATCTGACCTGGGCGTTACCCCTACTAATGATGGCAATGTGGTAAGAGTAGCTATTCCCCAGCTTACGGAAGAGAGGCGAAAGGAATTAGTTAAAGTAGCCAAGAAAAGGGCTGAAGATGCCAAGGTTGCGGTACGTAATATCAGACGGGAAGCCAATGATGAGATAAAGGGAAAAGAAAAAGAAAAGCTCGTTTCCGAAGATGAAGCTAAAAAAGCGGTTGATGATATTCAGAAGCTTACCGATAAATATGTAAAAGAGATTGATCTTATATTACAGGCCAAAGAAAAGGATATAATGGAAGTTTAAATAATAAGTAGTTTGCTTAAAATATAAATAAGGCTATAATAATGATAAACCCCCAGTGTAACGGGGGTTTTATAATTTGAAATGAGGGAAGATAGATAATGGCAGTACCCAGAGAGAATAAAACCGTAAAAGTGCCTGATAAAATACCTTATCATATTGCTATAATTATGGATGGAAACGGACGCTGGGCTAAAAAAAGGCTGATGCCCCGTACTATGGGGCATAGAGCCGGTATGGCTGCCTTAAAACGAGTAGTAAAGGCATGTGTAAAATTTAATATACCGATATTAACAGTTTATGCCTTCTCTACGGAAAACTGGAAAAGGCCAGGTGAGGAAGTAGATTATTTAATGAAATTACTGGTGGAATTTGTAAATAAAGAATTGGCTGAATTACATGAGCAGAATATTCGTATTAATGTACTGGGGGATTACTTGCAGCTTCCTTTCGAATGTCAGATGGCGATTAAAAAAGCCCTGCATTTGACAGCAGGTAACAGCGGAATGATTTTTAATATTGCTCTCAACTATGGAGCGCGGCTGGAGATAATAAAAGCCGTCAGGGAAATAGGGAGACTGGTTAAAGAAGGCAAGATATCTCCTGAGGATATTGATGAAAGGCTATTTGCTGACTTTTTATTTACTCGAGGCATGCCTGATCCTGATCTGGTGATACGCACGGCGGGAGAAATGCGGGTAAGCAATTTTTTATTATGGCAGATTGCTTATTCGGAAATATGGATAACAGATAAATTATGGCCTGATTTTACGGAAGAAGACTTATTAAAAGCTATAGATGATTATAGCAGGAGAGAGAGAAGATTTGGAGGATTAATTATAAAGGAAAAAGGTGAAGAGAATGCTTAAGGAAAGGGTAATAAGTGCGGTTATTGGCATCCCCCTTATAATAGGGGTTCTTTATCTGGGCGGGATATGGTGGGAAATTTTTTTCCTCTTTATCGGGATTATAGGGCTTTTTGAGATATACCGGATGATGAAGGAGAAAGGGTTAAAGCCCTTGTGGATACCTGGTTATTTATTAATGTTAATTTGCTTCTGGCAGAGTAAGATGGACTATGGGGATATGATATTTTCCCTTACTCTGGTGCTGATAATAACTATTATATTGAGTGTAATCGCTTTTCCCCGGATTAAATTTGATGATGCCGCCTTAAGTTTTTGGGGGGCTATCTATATAGGAATTTTATTGGGCTATGCTTTAAAAATAGGGCATCATTTTGAACATAGTTTTATCATAATGCTTTTAACTTTTGTTTTAACCTGGTGCACAGATATTGGCGGGTACATATTTGGAAAAAGATGGGGAAAACATAAGATGACACCGGTTTTGAGTCCGAAGAAAACCTGGGAAGGAGCTGCAGGAGGGGTATTTTTATGTGTTTTGGCTGCCTGGGTATTTTCTAAACTTACTCCTTACTACAGCTGGCATTATGGATATGTTCTGGTTCTGGGATTTTTAGCCAGCATTATGGCGCAGCTGGGAGACCTTTTTGCTTCGAGCATAAAGAGGTATTTTGGCGTAAAAGATGCCGGCCATATTATTCCCGGACATGGTGGAGTCCTGGACCGATTTGATAGTTTTATGCTGGTTTTGCCGGTAGTTTATTATTTCTTTGCTTTTTGGGTGCTACAGGGAAAGTGAGGGGATATGTTTGGAACCTGAACTTTTGAGGTATTTGAAAATTTTGACTAAACTGGCTATCCTGGTTATGGGACTGATTGCTTTTTATTTGCTTTTTATTTATGTATTTCCCATACTGGGAAAGCTGCTTTCTTATATTCCTGCTCTATTTATGCCTTTTATAATTGCTATTATACTAGCTGTAGTAATTGAACCGCTGGTAAATATTTTTGAGAAGAGATTTTGTTTTAAAAGAAGTATCGCGGTTATAGTTAGTTTGCTGTTAGTTGTAGGTGGGTCTATATGTATAATTTCTTTATTGATTGCTAAAATTGTAAGGGAAATTTCCGGTATGTTGCCGGAACTTGCTGGCTATTCTGATCATATAACGTCCAATGTGGTTAATGCCTTGAGTGATATAAAGCTGTGGTATTTAAGGCTAAACATCCCTCCGGAACTGCAAAACTCTATACAGCAGAATTTGCAAAACAGTTTAAAAGGTTTAGAAGACCTGATGGGGCAGAGTGCTAATTTTTTAATAAAAATCCTGGCCTTACTTCCCGAGCTGTTTATTTTTTTAATAATCGCCATGGTGGCTACCTATTTCATAATTAAGGATAGAGCTCTGATACGGGTTTTCTTTTTTAAGTTCATTCCTGTGCAGGCTCAATCACCAACAAGAAATGTAGCCGCTCAGCTTTTTAGTGCTCTAACTGGTTTTTTTAAAGCTTACAGTATTTTGGTATCTATAACTGCCCTTGTAACTATGATAGGACTTAAAATTTTAGGGGTAAAGTATATAATTACAATAGGGATAATTGTAGGGCTTTTAGATATTTTACCTGTATTGGGACCGGGAATTTTTTTCATCCCTTGGGCAATATGGCTTTTCATTACTGGCAATAGCAGATTGGCAGTAGGGATTTTAATATTATATACTCTTATTTCCGCTGTAAGGCAGTTTTTAGAACCTAAAATAGTAGGTGACAATCTGGGGCTACATCCGCTGGCTACTTTATTTTCTCTCTATGTGGGTTTGAAGTTAGGTGGGGTAACTGGCATGGTTTTGGGACCGGTTTTGATGGTAGTGATAATTGCGGCTTACAAAGCAGGGGTTTTTGATAATATTAAATGGAGGCCAACTTCATGAGAGATAATGATACCATAAATTTGGTGCTTTTAGGCTCTACCGGTTCTATCGGGCGGCAGACACTGGAGGTAGTTGATAAATACCCGGAAAGATTTAAGATAGTGGCTTTAGCAGCCAAAGATGAGGTTGATGAGCTGAAAAGACAGATTATAAGGTATAAACCTAAGATAGTAGCGGTAGACGATGATTATACCTACAGGCAATTGAAGGATTTTTGCCCGGCAGGGGTTGAAGTAAAAGCGGGTATAGAAGGTATGTGTGAACTAGCCTCTTTAGAAGAAGTAGATTTTGTTCTGATAGCCGTAAGTGGTGCGGTAGGAATAAAACCGACTTTAGCAGCTATAAGGGCGGGAAAAAGGATTGGCCTTGCCAACAAAGAAACCCTGGTGGTAGCCGGTGATATTGTGATGCAAGAAGCTAGGGCAAGATCAGTACAGATTATTCCCGTAGATAGTGAACATTCGGCGATTTTTCAGTGCCTTAAAGGAGAGGAAAAAAATTTAAAAAAGATCTGGCTTACTGCTTCTGGAGGACCTTTTCGTGAGTTTAGCCTGCAGGATTTGGCCAGGGTAACAGTTGATATGGCTTTAAAACATCCCAACTGGAAAATGGGGCCTAAAATTACTGTTGATTCGGCTACCCTGATGAATAAGGGGCTGGAGGTTATTGAAGCTCATCACCTTTTTGGGGTGGATTATGATAGAATTGAAGTATTAGTTCATCCGGAGAGCATAATCCATTCCCTGGTTGAATTAGTAGATGGCTCCTTTATCGCTCATTTAGGGGTTCCTGATATGCGCATACCTATTCAGTATGCCCTGACCTATCCCGAGAGGCTGGTTTCCTTAGCATCTCCTTTAGACTTTTTTGCCCTTAAAGCTTTGCATTTTGCCAAGCCAGATCGGGTAAAATTTCCGGCTCTGGATTTAGCTTACCAGGCAGGGAAAACCGGAGGCAGTATGCCGGCCGTTTTAAATGGGGCTAATGAGGTTGCCGTAGGGGCATTTATCAGGCGGCAAATAAGCTTTCTGGCCATACCTGCTATTGTGGAAAAAGTCATGCAAAAACATACACCCCTGGTAAAGCCGACTCTGGACGATATTTTGGCTATCGATGCCTGGGCCCGTAAAGAAGCTGAATATTTAGTTCTCAAGGAGGCTAATTGAAAAGTGACAATTATAACTACTTTGATTATTATTGCTGTTTTGATCCTGGTGCATGAATGGGGACATTTTATCGTTGCGCGCAGGATTGGCATACCTGTATATGAATTTAGTTTAGGATTTGGATATAAGCTTTTTTCTTTTAATAAGGATGGAGTAGAGTACTCATTAAGGCTTATTCCTCTCGGAGGCTTTGTACGCATGGCCGGAGAAGAGCCGGGGGACCACAGCGACCCTAATGGTTTTAGTAGCCGTACTCCCGGGGAGAAGATGAGTGTAGCTTTTGCCGGGCCTTTTATGAATTTTATACTGGCAGTTCTTATATTTGTATATATTTATACTTTTATCGGCATACCTCATGCTTCTGATGAGCCGGTTTTAGGGAAAGTAATAGCCGGAAAACCAGCTTATGAAGCAGGGCTGAGAGCTGATGACCGCATAGTTGAAGTGAATGGAGAAAAAATAAACACCTGGGAAGAATTTACCCGCAAAATAGCTGCTACTCCCGAAGGAGATTATGTAGAATTGCTGGTACAGAGAGGAGAAAAATTTATAACGGTAAAGGTAAAACCGATTAGGAATGAGAGCAGTGGAGTACCCATAATAGGGGTTATGAATAAAATTACTTATACTAAGCAGAATATTATAGATTCTATAGCTATTGGGCTTAAACAAACTTATCAGCTTACCGTTCTTTTGCTTTCCGGTTTATGGCTTATGATTACGGGAGGAGCTTCGGCTGCTGATCTGGCAGGCCCAGTAGGTATTACGAAACTGGTGGGGGAAGCAGCGCAGGTAGGGACAGTATTTCTCTTAAGTTTTACCGCCTTTTTAAGTATAAATTTAGGGATATTAAACCTACTCCCCATTCCGGCCCTGGATGGGAGCCGGATTGTCTTTGCCCTGGTTGAATTGGTAAGGGGAAAACCTATCGAGCCTGATAAGGAAGGCTTTATTCACTGGCTGGGATTTATTTTTCTTATGCTTTTGATAATAATTGTAACTTATAATGATATAGTAAAACTTATAAAAGGATGATATCATGCGGCGCCAATCGAGGGTAATAAATATCGGATCGGTTAAAGTTGGAGGGGATAATCCGGTTGTAGTTCAGTCTATGACTAATACCGACACCCGGGATATACAGGCAACGATAAAACAGATTCAGGCGTTAGAAAAAGCGGGATGTGAGATAGTAAGGGTGGCGGTAGTAGATGAAGAAGCAGCCCGAGCTATTGCGGAGATAAAAAAGCAGATTTCTATTCCTCTGGTGGCTGATATTCATTTTAATTACCGGCTGGCTCTAAAAAGTGTAGAAGCCGGGGCTGATGGACTGCGCATCAATCCGGGAAACATAGGGGATATAAAAAGGGTACGCGAAGTAGTGAAAGTTTGCCGGGAAAAAGGAATACCGATAAGGATTGGAGTTAATGCCGGATCACTGGAAAAAGGTGTGCTGGAAAAATACGGCGGGATAACTCCGCAGGCTATGGTAGAAAGTGCAATGAACAGTATAAAGATTTTGGAGGATATGGATTTTCAGGATATAAAAGTATCCCTGAAAGCGTCCAGTGTAAATTTGACCGTAGAGGCTTACCGGTTGCTGGCAGATTTAGTTGATTATCCTCTACATCTGGGGATAACGGAGGCGGGAACCAAGGATAGAGGGCTTATAAAGTCAGCTCTGGGAATAGGGATATTACTGCATGAAGGTATTGGAGATACGATAAGGGTTTCTTTGACTTCTGATCCGGTAGATGAGGTATGGGCAGCTTATGAAATCTTGCGCAGCTTAGAGCTCAGGAACCGGGGAGCAGAACTTATTTCCTGTCCTACCTGTGGCCGGTGTGAAATAGATTTACTTAAAATTGCTGAAGAGATAGATTACAGACTGCGCAGTATAGACAAGCCTTTGAAAGTAGCAGTTATGGGCTGTGTGGTAAACGGTCCCGGGGAAGCGAAAGAAGCCGACATAGGAGTAGCAGGAGGAAAAGGTTATGGTTTGCTTTTTAAAAAAGGCAAGATAGTAAAAAAAGTGCGTGAGGAAGAAATGGCTGCCGAACTGATGCAGCATATTTATGCCATGCTGGACGACAATTCTTGCATCAATGATCTTTAAGGAGGTATGGAAATTGAAGTATTCAGAGCTTTTTTGTCCAACTTTGCGCGAAGTCCCCAGTGAGGCAGAAGTGGTAAGCCATCAGCTGCTTTTAAGAGCAGGTTTTATCCGTAAGACTACGGCTGGGGTTTATACATATATGCCTTTAGCCCAGCGGGTTTTAAGAAAAATTATGAATATCATAAGAGAAGAGATGGATAGGGCAGGCGCTCAGGAACTGCTTATGCCGATTATTCAGCCGCGTGAACTTTGGGAACAGTCAGGGCGCTGGGCTGTATATGGGGAAGAAATGTTCAGACTGAAAGACAGACATAACCGTGATTTTGCCTTAGGGCCCACCCATGAAGAACTTATTACCAGCCTGGTAAATGCAGATGTACATTCTTATCGTGATTTGCCCCTTATGTTGTATCAGATTCAGAATAAATACCGTGATGAGATCCGCCCTCGTTTTGGCTTGATGCGGGGCAGGGAGTTTATAATGAAAGATTTATATTCTTTTGATGCTGATTATGAAGGCTTGGATGTTTCATATAACAAGATGTATGAAGCTTATAAAAGGGTTTTTGACCGCTTAAATCTTAAATATCGCGTGGTGGAAGCTGATAGTGGAGCTATCGGCGGCAGCGAGAGCCATGAGTTTGTAGTTCTGGCTGATACGGGAGAGTCAGAAATAGTATTTTGTGATAACTGTGATTATGCGGCTAATGTAGAAAAAGCAAGCTGTTTAGCCCCGAAAGAGGAAGATACTTCACCCTTGCTAGACCTGGAAAAGATAGCCACACCAGGACAAAAGACTATTGAAGAAGTGGCCAGATTCCTGGGACTGCCGGCATCCAGACATGTAAAGACTTTGCTGTATAAAGCGGACGGGGAAATTATTGCCGTAGTAATAAGAGGAGACCGGGAGTTAAATGAAACTAAACTTAAGAATTTCCTCCATTGTACTCACCTGGCCATGGCTGAGGAAAATGAAGTCAGAAAAATTTGTGCGGCGGGATTTGGCTCTTTAGGACCGGTAGGACTTCCTTGCAAGGTATATGCAGATCTGGAGGTTGCCCGTATGCGCAATTTTGTATGTGGTGCTAATGAAGATGGATTCCATCTTATAAATGTAAATATGGGGCGGGATTTTGTTCCGGAAGCAGTTGCTGATTTACGCAATGCCGTTAAAGGGGATAAATGCCCGGTTTGTGGAAAAGAGCTTGAGGTTCAGCGCGGGATTGAGGTAGGACATATATTTAAACTGGGAACCAAATACTCTGAAGCCATGGGAGCTACTTTTTTAGACCAGGATGGCAAGGAAAAACCTTTTATCATGGGGTGTTATGGCATAGGGGTTTCGCGTACTATGGCAGCTGCGGTAGAGCAGAATCATGATGAAGATGGCATCATATGGCCAGTTCCTATTGCCCCTTACCAGGTGATAATTGTTCCCGTAAACATTAAGGATGCTGAACTGCGGGTGGTGGCAGAAGAAATATATAAGACTTTGCTTGCTGCTGGTATAGAAGTTATACTAGATGACCGGGATGAGAGAGCCGGGGTAAAATTCAAAGATGCTGATCTCATCGGTATTCCGGTAAGGATTACTATTGGTTCCAAATCGCTGAAGGAAAATAAGGTAGAAATAAAGAAAAGATGGGAAAAAGATGCAGAACTAGTTGCTGTTTCCGAGGTTTTGGCTAAAGTAAAAGATTTTTTGAATATTTAGCGGGAAGTGAAGGGAAATGTCTAGCTATGAAATTGTTTTTAAACTTACTTTAGCCTGTATCCTGGGCGGATTAATAGGCCTGGAGAGGGAAAGTTTAAACCGTCCGGCTGGACTTAGGACTTACACCCTGGTCTGTGTAGGTTCGGCTTTAGCCATGATTGTTTCCCTGGATATGTATTATGCTTACTATCATACGGTAAATGCAGATCCTGGAAGGATTGCGGCCCAGGTAGTAAGCGGGATAGGTTTTCTGGGAGCTGGCACCATAATGAGGGAAGGAGCGACGGTTAGAGGACTGACTACGGCGGCCGGTCTATGGGTGGTAGCCTGTATTGGGCTGGCTGTAGGAGCAGGGCTTTATTTACCGGCTGTTGCTACTACTTTGCTTATCTTGTTTGTATTAATATATTTTGTGAGGTTCGAACAGAGGTTTACCGGACTTCGTGAATATAAAGGCCTGGTACTGGTAGTTGAAGACCGGCCCGGGCAGGTAGGGATAATAGGTTCTATACTGGGAGAAATGGGGGTTTCCATAAAAAATATTCAGCTAAACCGTATGGAAAAAGATGACGAATTGGAAATAGAGCTCCTTTTAAGTTTACCGGGCAGTGTAACCATTGGTGAAGTAATGGAAGAGCTTGCTGGGGCTAGAGGAATAAAGAGTGTAGACAGGCTTAACTGATAATATTAGGGTTTTATATCTGCTAAAGGGGAAGAGGATAATGAACCGAAGGTTTGACCAGTTTCTGGCTGATAACCTGGATAGGCGTTATGCCAAACTGTGGGAAGGGGCAGTAATCTCAAGGCTGGAGGTTTGTCATAAAAACCGGCTTTGGCGTTTACATGTAAATATAAATAAGCCCCTGACAGCAGAGATAATAAATGAAACGGCCAGCCAGCTTAACCGTAAAGTATTCCCCTTTTTAGACAATATACAAATTATTCCTTATCTAAACTATTTTGAAAAGAATGTAAAAAATATTCTGGCATTCAGAGCCCGGGAATTAGAACAGGATTTTTTTGCTGGTACTGACTTTTATAACCGGATCAGCTGGCAGGTGGAGGAAGGTCGCATTGACCTGGTAGTGGAAGAGGAAAAGGTTTACGATTATATAATTAAGAATCAGGTTTTAAACCGATTGTCGGCCTGGTTTTGGCATCATTATCTTTTGCGCCTGCTGGTACGGGTAATATTTACCCATAATAGCAAGAACATTTCCTCTTTGCCGGACAAAGTTTTTACCGCTGGGGAAGTAGAAATACTGGACTTCAACCCTTCCCCTGCGCTAAAGGAAGCAGCTTTTACTAATAAAGAAAAGCCAAGAGGACGAAGATTAAAGAAAAAGAATAATCTTTTGGAAACTGATAATGTGATAAAGGTGTGTGAACTGGAAGAAGGCTTAAAAAGAGCGGTAGTACAGGGAGAAATATGGAATAAAGAGGTAACCTCGCTGCGGGATGGGCGTTATGTGGTTACCTACTGGCTTACTGACCATACAGACACTATATTGATCAAATATTTTGTGGATGATTTAGAGGAAGATGAGATAAATACTGGTGATTGGATAAAGGCATGTGGCGGGGTGCGCTATGATAACTTTGCCCGTGAACTGGTGCTTTTTCTGGAAGGTTATCAGAAGATAGAGCCCCAAAGGCGGAGGGACTGCTGTCAGGAAAAAAGAATTGAACTCCATGCTCATACCAAGATGAGTGCTATGGATGGGCTGGTAGAGGCTTCGGAGCTGGTGGCTAGGGCTGCTTCCTGGGGGCATGCGGCTATTGCCATTACTGATCATGGATGTGTTCAGGCTTATCCGGAAGCCTGGCATGCCGCCGAAAAACATAAAATCAAGCTTATTTATGGGGTAGAAGGCTATCTGGTGGAAAATGACAAGAAAGAAAAGCCTTATCATATAGTGCTTCTCGCTTGTAATCGTACCGGAATAAAGAACATATATAAACTGGTCAGCAAATCTTATCTGGAAAATTTTTATCGCAAACCTAAAATCCTGCGTGCAGATCTTATAGCCCATCGGGAAGGGATACTGGTAGGAACTGCCTGTGAGGCGGGGGAACTTTTTACCGCTGTCCGCAATGGGGCAAGTGAAGATAAGATTTTAGAGATAGCATCATTTTACGATTATTTTGAAATCCAGCCTCTAAAAAACAATGAATTTATGATAAAAAATGGCTGGGTAGAAAATGAGGAGAGAATAAAAGAGATTAACCGTTTTATTTACGAATTGGGAAAAAGGTTGGGAAAACCGGTGGTGGCTACCGGAGATGTTCATTTCTTAGATCCCGAAGACGAGGTTTTCCGCCGCATTATTCAGGCAGGACAGGGATATGCTGATGCCGAGGCCCAGGCTCCTCTCTACTTTAAAACTACGGAAGAGATGCTGGAAGAATTTAGTTATTTAGGAGAAGAAGAAGCTAAAGAAGTAGTTATTTATAATACCCATAAGGTTGCCGGGATGGTAGAAGATGTGAAACCGGTTTTGGATGGCTTTTATCCGCCGAAGATTGAAGGTGCTGAACAGGAGATTATTAATTTAACCTGGAATGTGGCCAGGGATAAGTATGGCGAAAATATGCCGCCCATGGTGGAAGAGAGGATAAAGAGAGAGCTGGATGCGATTATCAATAATGGTTTTAGTGTGCTTTATCTTATTGCTCACAAATTAGTTAAGAAATCTAATGAAGATGGTTATCTGGTAGGGTCAAGAGGATCAGTAGGGTCTTCGCTGGTAGCTTATTTTTGCGGCATAACAGAAGTTAATCCCCTGCCGCCGCACTATCTTTGTCCGCAATGTAAATACAGTGAGTTTATTGCTGATGGTTCCGTAGGTTGTGGAGCTGATTTGGAAGATAAATTATGTCCCCGTTGTGGGGAAGAGCTGAGTAAGAATGGATTTGATATACCTTTTGAAACTTTTTTAGGTTTTGAAGGTGATAAGGTACCTGATATTGATTTGAACTTTTCCGGTGATTATCAGAGCCGGGCTCATCAATATGTAGAAGAAATTTTTGGCAAGGAAAATGTTTTCCGGGCTGGTACTATTTCAACTATTGCGGAAAAAACTGCCTATGGTTTTGTCAAAAAATATGCCGAAGATAATGACATTTTTTTAAAAAATTCGGAGATACTTCGCCTAGCTAGAGGCATAACTGGAGTTAAGCGAACAACCGGGCAGCATCCCGGGGGAATGATTGTTGTTCCTCATGACAAGAGTATTTTTGAATTTACTCCCATTCAGTATCCTGCCGATAATCAGGAAGCAGGGGTTATAACTACTCATTTTGATTATCATGCTATTGATGCTCAATTGGTAAAACTTGACATACTGGGGCATGATGATCCTACGGTTATTCGGGAGTTAGAAGAATTAACAGGAGTTAATGCGCGCAGTATAAGCCTTAGTGAAAAAGAGACTATGCGCATATTTTCCAGTGTGGAGCCTTTAGGAATAAAGCCGGAAGATATAGGTTCTAAGGTGGGAACTTTTGGGATACCGGAGTTTGGTACCCGTTTTGTAAGGCAAATGCTGGAAGAGACCAGGCCCACTAGTTTTTCCGAGCTGGTACGCATAAGTGGGCTTTCGCACGGTACCGATGTTTGGCTTAATAATGCCCAGGATCTTATTCAGAAGGGTATAGCCACTTTAAGTGAAGTAATATGTACGCGCGATGACATTATGGTTTTTCTCATTTACAAAGGTCTGGATAAAAAGAGAGCCTTTAAGATAATGGAACAGGTGCGTAAAGGAAAAGGGTTAAATCCGGAAGATGAAGAGCTGATGAGACAGCATGGGGTACCCGAATGGTATATTGAGTCATGCAAAAAGATAAAATATATGTTTCCCAAGGCCCATGCGGTAGCTTATGTAACTATGGCTTTTCGTATTGCCTATTTTAAAGTTTATTATCCCAAGGAATTTTATGCCAGCTTTTTTAGCATCAGAGCTGAAGATTTTGAAGCCGATACGATTCTTAAAGGTTATGATGCCGTAAGAAGGAGGATTGAGGAAATTGAAAGGATGGGCAATGCCGCTTCCCAGAAAGATAAGAAATTGCTGCCGGTTTTAGAATTAGCTATGGAAGCTTATGCCCGGGGGATAAAGTTTTATCCGGTAGATATATATGTTTCCGATGCTTCTAAATTTAAAGTTTATAAAGATGGCCTCATACTTCCGTTTTCAGCTCTTCCCAATGTAGGAGAAGCTGCAGCCCAGGGTGTCTTAGAAGCCAGAAAAGAAGGAAAGTTTATATCTATAGAGGATTTCCAGCTTAGAACCAAACTTAATAAAACAGCTATGGAAATTTTAAAACAGCATGGATGTTTTAAAGGTATGCCAGAAAGCAGTCAAATGACGCTTTTTGCTTAAAAACTTATATTTGTATTTACTTGAATAAATTTGCGTTGTTGTGTTATACTCTAAATAAGCGAAGTAATATGGCTTGGAGAAAAGGTGGGTTCGTGCCCACTTTTTCTATTGTAAATATTCATTTGGCAGGGGGTAGTTTAATGCCAAAAGTTGCGGTGCAGGAAATTGAAGCCCTGATCGCGCCTATATTAAGCAGTATCAATATAGAGTTAGTTGACATCCAGTATCGGAAAGAAAATAAGGAGCAGATATTAAGAATTTTTATTGATACCCCACAAGGGGTAGATATTGATACCTGCACGCGAGCTACCAGGGCTATCAAAGATATAATAGATGAAGAAGACATTTTTTATGACCATTTGGAAGTGTCTTCCCCCGGGTTAGACAGGATAATTAAAAAAGATAAATCGCCTGAGAGGTTTATCGGTCGCAAAGTAAAAATCAAAATGAAAAAAGATTATCCTTCCTTTAAAAACATTACGGGAATATTGTATGGTGTAGATGAAGAAAAGATAGAATTATTAGTTGATGAAGAGGTAGTTGAAATCCCCTGGGAAATGACATTGACCGTAAGGTTATATCCAGATATTTGATGAGGAGGAAAAACAATGTCTAGTGAGTTGATTCAGGCATTGCATGAGATAGAAAGAGAACGAGGGATTCCCAAATCTGCGCTTATCGATGCTATTAAAACGGCACTGAATACGGCCTATAAAAAAAATTTTGGTACGGCGCAAAATGTAAGTGTACAATTTAATGAAGAAACAGGTGAAGTTAAGGTTTTTTCTCAGAAAACTATTGTAGAAAATGTAAAAGATTACCGCCTGGAGATATCCCTGGAAGAAGCCAGAGAACTTTATCCTAACTGTAAGCTAGGGGATATGGTTTATGTGGAAGCTACCCCCTCCAATTTTGGACGTATTGCTGCGCAAACGGCCAAGCAAGTAGTAATACAGAAGCTAAGGGAAGCTGAACGGAGCATAATTTATGAAGAGTTTTTAGAAAGGGAAGGGGAAATAGTAACCGGAATTATTGAACGTATCGAAAATAAAACCTTATTTATAGGATTAGGTAGAACCGAAGGAATAATGCTTCCTCCTGACCAGATGCCGACAGAAAAATATGAGTTAGGCCAGAGGGTAAAGGCCTATATTTATGAAGTCAAGAACAGTCCTAAAGGACCGAATATATTTGTTTCCCGAACGCATCCTTATTTTTTGCGTCGTCTTTTTGAACTGGAGGTACCAGAAATTTACGATGGTATAGTAGAAATTAAGTCTATTGCGCGCGAAGCAGGTTTTAGATCTAAAATAGCGGTGTATTCACTTGATGACAAAGTAGATGCCGTAGGTTCCTGTGTGGGGCCTAAAGGCTTAAGGGTGCAGAATGTAGTAAATGAACTGAATGGCGAAAAAATTGATATTATAAAATACTCTTCTGATCCGGCTGAATATATTGCTAATGCCTTAAGCCCAGCCCGGGTAATTTCTGTTTCGGTAAATAAGGCAGAAAAATGGGCCCGGGTAATAGTTCCCGATAACCAGCTTTCATTGGCCATCGGTAAAGAGGGGCAAAATGTAAGGTTAGCTGCCAAGTTAACTAGTTTTAAAATCGATATTAAAAGTGAAAGCCAAATAGATAAGGAGTCTGAGGGGAACGATGGTGAGGACTAAAAAGCTTCCACAGAGAATGTGTGTAGGTTGCCGGGAAATGAAGAATAAAAGGGATTTAATAAGGGTAGTAAGAACCCCTGAAGGCGAGATTGCAGTTGATCCTACGGGTAAGAAATCAGGTAGAGGGGCTTATATTTGCCCGCGTTTGGAATGTTTAAACCAGGCAATAAAAGGGAAAAGGCTGCAGAAAGCTTTGGAACATGATATTCCCGATGAAGTCATCTCTTCTCTGCAAAAAAAGATTGCGGAGATAGAGTTATAGTTTTTAAGGTGTGTGATACATTGCAGAAGGTTTATAATATAATAGGTTTAGCGCAAAGAGCAGGTAAGGTCTCATCAGGCGTAATGGCAGCTAAATCCAGTATAATAAGGCGTAAAGCTTGTTTGCTGGTGATGAGCAATGATATAGCTGCCAATAATAAAGAAACTCTGGTTTCTTTATGTGAAAAAAAAGGTATACCTTTTGTTTTCCTGGGCAATAAGTATGAGCTAGGAAATTGTGTGGGTAAAGCTTATCGTGTAGCGATAACTATAAATGACCGCAAGATGGCAGAGAAAATTTTGCAAGTGGCCAAAGGGATGGGAGACGAAGCAAATAGTATGGGGGTGTTTGAATGGCCAAAATAAGAGTGCATGAGCTGGCAAAAGAATTAGGTTTATCAAGCAAGGAAATGGTTAATATATTGCAGGATATGGGAATTGATGTTAAAAATCATATGAGCACGATGGAAGATTCTCAGGTGATTTGGGTAAAAAAACAGCTTAAGCCGGTTGAAGACAAAACTCAAATCCCGGAAGGAGAAAATAATGATGTTTCTGTGGAGAATAGAATAAGACCTGATGATAGGCCTGAACAACCTCACACATCTTATGAGAAAAAAGGTAAGCGAGATGTTTTCCCCTCTGCTTCGGCCCCAAATGTCCCTTTAAGCGCGCAAGAAGATAACCGGGAAAAGAGCGGTGTTGCTGGACAGAATAAACAGAATAATATGAAACCGAAACGCGATGGCAAAGGGAATAATATGAAAGAGAGAAATAAAAAACCGGAGAAAAGATTGGGAGATAGAGATTTGATAAAATCTGATAGTGTAGAAATAATTGATTATAGTGATAAAATTGTGGATGAAGAAAAAATTGGGGGAAAAATAGTAAAGATAAAGCCTACCAAGTTCAAAAAAGATGAAACTAAAGTAGAAGTGCGTAAAGATTATAGTCGTCCCCAGAAGAAGTCTAAGCATAAAAAGAAAAAAGAGGATGATAACAAACCTACTCCGGAAATTATAACTATTGAAGATAATATAACTGTAAGGGAACTGGCGGAAAAATTAAATAAAACTCCGGCCGAAATTGTTAAAAAGCTTATGGAACTAGGAACCATGGCTTCTATAAATCAGGTTATCGATTTTGATACGGCTGAGATTGTCGCCAGCTTATATGAAGTAAAAGTACAGCGTGAAATACCGGAAGAAGAAAAACTTTTGCAGGAAATAGTTGATGATGAAAGTCAACTTAAACCCAGGCCTCCGGTAGTAACGGTTATGGGTCATGTTGACCATGGTAAGACTTCTCTTCTGGATAGGATAAGAAAATCAAATGTTGCTCTGGGAGAAGCAGGAGGTATTACCCAGCATATAGGTGCTTATCAGGTTAACATAAATGACAGCAAAATCACTTTTATTGATACGCCAGGCCATGAAGCATTTACGGCCATGCGGGCTAGAGGAGCTAATGTTACTGATATAGTAGTTTTGGTGGTAGCTGCTGATGATGGGGTAATGCCTCAGACCGTGGAGGCTATAAATCATATCCGGGCCGCAGGTGTTCCTTTTATTGTAGCGGTAAATAAGATTGATAAGCCGGAGGCTAATCCCGAAAGGGTTATGCAGCAGCTTACCGAGTACAATATAGTACCTGAAGAATGGGGTGGAGATACTATATTTGTTCCTGTTTCTGCCAAGACGGGACAGGGAATAGATAATCTTCTGGAAATGATATTGCTGGTAGCCGAAATGCAGGAATTAAAAGCTAATCCTGATCGCCCGGCTGAAGGTGTGGTCATAGAAAGCAAGCTGGATAAAGGCCGGGGGCCGGTGGCTACGGTACTGGTACAGAAAGGTACTTTACATGTAGGAGATTGTTTGGTATGTGGCAGCAATATGTGTAAAGTAAGAGCTATGATGGATGATAAAGGCCGCCGGGTAGAAAAAGCCTTGCCTTCTATGCCGGTTGAAGTTATGGGCTGGTCAGATGTACCAGAAGCAGGAGGAAAAGTAATTGCCTGTGATGAAAAGATTGCTAAACAGATAGTAGAACTAAGGCTTAATGAAAAGAAGCTGGAAGAGCAGAAAAAGAGCAGCCGGGTATCATTAGATGAATTTTTCAAGCATATGCAGGATGCTGAGGTAAAAGAACTGAATGTTATCATCAAAGGCGATGTACAGGGATCGATAGAAGCTTTGTCGCAATCACTGCAAAGGTTATCGACAGATGAAGTCAAAGTTAATGTCATCCATGCTGCTGTAGGAGCCATTTCGGAAACTGATGTTATGCTGGCTTCTGCTTCCAATGCGATAATAATAGGTTTTAATGTAAGACCTGAAAGTAAGGCCCGTAAACATGCGGAAGAAGAAGGCATAGATGTTCGCCTTTACCGGGTAATATATGAAGTGATTGATGATGTAAAAAAGGCTATGGCTGGCCTTTTGGAGCCGGAATATCGGGAGAAATATTTGGGACGTGCCGAAGTCAGAGCTACTTTCCGTGTGCCTAATGTAGGAATTGTGGCTGGCTGCTATGTAGTAGAAGGCAAAATCCAGAGAAATGCTAATGTCAGGGTTTTAAGAGATGGGGTAGTAGTTTATGAAGGGGTTATTTCTTCTTTAAAAAGGTTTAAGGATGATGTAAGAGAAGTAGCAGAAAACTATGAATGTGGTATAGGTATAAAGGATTTCAATGATATAAAGGTAAATGATATTATTGAAGCTTATACTTTAGAAGAAGTACCTAGACAGCTTTAAGAGGAAGTGAAGAGGGCATTTATTGCCCTCATGCTTTATTCTTTTATGATTAGGGGGATTTTTATGAGCAGACGCAGGCAGGAACGTTTGGCTGAAGAGATTAAGCGTACGGTTTCTATGATAATAAAGGAGCTTAAAGATCCGCGTATCGATTTTACCGGCATATCCGTAACCAGGGTTGACTTAACCAGTGATTTAAGTCATGCCCGGATAAATATCAGCATTTTAGGCGATGAAGCCAAACAGGAAGAAACCATGAGGATTATTCAGAAGGCAAAAGGATTTATAAGGAGCAGGCTGGCTGAAGAAATACAGTTAAGGCATGCGCCTGAGATTGATCTTCGTTTAGACAAATCTATTGAACATGGAATAAAAATAGCTTCTATATTAGAAGAATTGAATAAAGAAGAAAAAAGGCAGGAATGATTTATGCCGGAAAGGTGCACCCTCAGAGAAATAGGAGAGAAACTCCGAGCAGAAGATAATTATTATATAATAGGTCATATTATTCCGGATGGGGATTGCGTAGGTTCTCTATTGGGACTCTATCTGGGATTAACGTCCTTAGGCAAAAAAGCAGCAATGGTACTGGAAGATGGGGTTCCTGATCTGTACCATTTTTTAGCTGCTGTCCATACCGTAAAATCATCGGCCACCCCGGAAGGTAAAGATTATAACCTGATATTTTTAGATTGTTCAGACCGAGAAAGGGCTGGAGGATCGATTCTTGCTAGCTTTAGTTCACCTAAATATACTTTTAATATTGACCATCATGCTACCAACGACTTTTTTGCCCATTATAACTATGTTGACCCGACTGCTTCCTCCACCGCCGAGATCGTTTATAATATCTTGGACTATATGGGAGTTGATATAGACTCCGGGATAGCTGAAGCTTTATATACCGGTATGCTTATGGATACGGGAAGTTTTCAATACAGCAATACCCGGAGCAGCACCTTGCGCATTGCTGCCCACCTTTTGGAAAAAGGGGTAGATCTGGATAAACTGCGGATTAATCTTTGGGAATCTAAAGATAAAAAAGAGATTTTGCTCCTTTCTAAAGCGCTGCAAAGTCTGGAATTCAGCTCCCATGGTAAAATAGCCTGGATGACTTTATCTTATAAAGATGTTGAAAGTATAGGAGCGTTAGGACTTCATCCCGAAGGGATAATAAATTATACGCACATGATAAAAGGGGTAGAGGTCGGTATTTTATTTCGCGAGATAAGCCCGGGAATGGTGAAAATAGGCTTCCGCTCCAAGGGGGAAGTGGATGTAGCTGCTCTAGCTTCTAAAATAGGAGGAGGGGGACATAAAAAAGCAGCCGGGGCTTCGCGGGAAGGAAGTTTAGAAGAAGTGAAGATTCAGGTTTTGGCTATGGTAGAAGAAGTGGTGAAATAATGGACGGATTTTTAAACATAAATAAAGAACCAGGAATGACTTCTTTTGATGTTATTCGTTATTTGCAAAAAACGCTCTCTACTCCTACTAAAATAGGGCACCTGGGAACTCTTGATCCTATGGCCAGGGGTGTTTTGCCTGTTGCTTTAGGCAAGGCTACTAAATTAATACCTTATTTGGAAAATGAGGATAAAGCATATATAACCGAAATGGTTTTAGGCGGATTTTCTGATACCCAGGATGCCTGGGGAAATATAACTTATACTGGTAAAACCTGGTTTAAGGAAGATGAACTTATTGCTATTTTACAAAAATACACAGGATTTATAGAGCAGATACCCCCTATGTATTCAGCTGTTCATTATAAAGGAAAAAGGCTTTATGAATTAGCCCGGGAAGGGATAGTAGTTGAGCGAAAGAGTCGGCAGGTTTTGATTAAGGAATTAAAGCTTTTAGATATTTATAAAAAAGGGGATTTACCAGTTATAAAACTCTATGTAGAGTGTTCGCGCGGTACCTATATAAGGACTTTATGTCATGATATAGGAACTGATTTAGGAACTGGAGCCTATATGGCTGATTTAGTCCGGATAAAATCGGGAGTTTTTAAATTAGAATCTGCCTGCTATTTGCAGGATATCACCGATGTGGAAAAACTAAGGGATTTGCTTTTGCCCCTTGATTATCCTCTGCCCGCTATGGATGCCTATTATCTCTTGGCAGATAAGGATATAAAGGTGGTACAAAATGGTAATCCCATAAATTGCCGGGATTTCAGACCTAAAACCGACCGGGTAAAGTTATATAAAGATGATACTCTCCTGGCCATTGCTAAACTGCAGCGCAGGGGGAAAGAGTATTTTTTGCAGCCGGAAAAGGTTATCTAAAAAATTTAAAAAAGAGAACAAGGGGTTTGCCATGGAAATAGTAAGAGAAGTACAAAATATGCCTTTATATGATAAACCAGTGTATTTAGCCCTGGGAAATTTTGATGGGGTGCATGTAGGGCATCAGAAGCTGATAAGGACTATGATTGAAAAAGCACATGAAGAGGGAGGAATAGCTGCGGCATTTATTTTTGATCCCCATCCTGCGAAAATAATAAATCCTCTTAAAGCACCCAAGCTTTTGCTAAGTGCCCAGAAAAAAGCGGAGTTTTTAGCGAACATGGGATTAGACCTTCTTATATATAATTCGTTTACCGAAGAAATTTCGAAATGGGAACCAGAGGATTTTGTAAGAAAAGTCATTGTGGAGCGCATAAAAGCGCGCGAAGTTTTTGTCGGTTTTAATTATTCTTTTGGCTACCGGGGAAGAGGAAACCCTGATTTATTGCAAAGCCTGGGTGATTTATATGGATTCAAGGTCCATATTATTCAACCGGTGGAAGTAGATGGAGAGATAGCTTCCAGCAGTTTGGTAAGAGAACTGCTGGCCAAGGGAGATATAAAAAGAGCCAGCAAAATTTTAGGTTATTATCCGTTTGTTGAAGGCAGAGTAGTAGAAGGTGAGAAGCGGGGAAGAGAAATAGGTTTCCCAACAGCTAATCTGGCTGTAGATGAGGATATAATGATACCCGGGAAAGGTGTTTATGCTGCTATTGCTGATGTAGATGGGCAAAAATATAAATGTATGGTGAATATAGGAAATAAGCCTACTTTTCATGAACATTTTCCCGTTTCTATCGAAGCTCATCTATTAGATTTCAGGGAATTAATATATGGAAAGTTATTAAATATATCTTTTTTGGATAAATTACGGGATGAGAAGAAGTTTAGAGGGGTAGAAGAATTGATTGAACAGCTTAAACGAGATCGCGAACAGGCCGAAAAGATAGTATCTTTTTAACCTGGGAAGCAACATTTACTTTTTGTTTGGTCTATGCTAAAATTTACTTTGTTGTATAAAAGATTTTTCCTGGAGTAAAGAGCGGCATAAGCTTTGCTGAGGTTAAACTGTTTGTGGTAGTCAGACAGTGATAACTTAGAACCATTTACTAGGAAATGCGAGTTCTCCGACGCTTTTCTTGGTATTTGGCGATTAGTTAAAGGAGGAGGTGAAAAGGAGTGGCTTTAACCCCGGAAAGAAAACAGCAGATTATCAAGGAATTCCAGATTCATGAAAATGATACCGGCTCTCCTGAGGTACAGATTGCTATTCTTACCGAAAGGATCAATTATCTTAATGAGCACTTGAAGGTTAATAAAAAAGATTTTCATTCCCGGCGGGGACTTTTGAAAATGGTAGGTAAACGCCGTGCCCTGTTAGATTACCTGAAGGAAAATGATTTTGAACGCTATCGCAATATTGTTAACAGGCTTGGACTACGTAGATAAAGAGCGGAAATGCCGCTCTTTAACTTTATAAAAAACTAATGCCAACCTGATGCGAAAGGAGGAATTTTATCTGGTAAGGTATTTCGAAACTGAAGTAGGAGGAAGAAAGCTGGTAGCCGAAATAGGCAAAGTAGCCAAACAGGCAAATGGCGCAGTTGTCATGCGTTATGGCGAAACCGTAGTTTTAGTCACGGCTACTGCTTCCAAAGAACCGCGTGAAGGAATAGATTTCTTCCCTTTAACTGTTGATTATGAAGAGAGGCTTTATGCGGTAGGGAAAATTCCGGGAGGTTTTATAAAACGCGAAGGAAAACCTACGGAACTTGCTACTTTAAGTGCCCGACTTATTGACAGGCCTATAAGACCGCTTTTCCCCAAAGGTTATCGCAATGATGTCCATATAGTAGCAACTGTTTTATCTGTGGAAAAAGACAACGCTCCTGATGTTACGGCTATAACAGGTGCTTCTATTGCTTTATCTATATCTGATATACCTTTTAATGGCCCTATTGCAGGTGTAGTAGTAGGCAGGGTAGATGGCAAGTTTGTTATTAACCCTACCGTAGAGCAGATGGAAAAAAGTGATATGCATATGACCGTAGCCGGCAGTAAAGATGCCATAATGATGGTAGAAGGTGGAATGAATCAAATTCCTGAAGATCAGGTAATCGATGCTATTTTCTTTGCCCATGAGGAAATAAAGAAATTAGTCGAGTTTCAGGAAAAAATCATTGCCGAAATTAAACCGCAAAAATCGATACCTAAATTACAGGAAACTGATCCCGAAATTGAGGCAGCGGTACGCGAATTTGCCACAGCTAAATTAGAAGCAGCTGTAAAGAATCCGGATAAAAAAGCGCGAGAGAGCAAAGTAGAAGAAGTTAACAAACTTACTCTGGAACATTTTGCCGAAATATATCCGGAACAGGAAAAGGTAATAAGTGAGATCCTGGAAAAGGTTTTAAAAGAAATTGTACGCAAAATGATCCTGGAAGAAGGCGAACGGGTAGATGGCCGCAAACTAGATGAGATACGACCTGTAAGCTGTGAAGTAGGATATCTTCCCCGTCCTCACGGTTCAGGCCTTTTTACCCGGGGACAAACCCAGGTACTTTCGGTTACTACTTTAGGCTCCTTAGGCGAAGAGCAGATATTGGATGGATTAGGAATCGAAGAATCTAAACGCTATATTCATCACTACAATTTCCCGCCTTATAGTGTAGGAGAGACCAGGCCTATGCGAGGACCGGGAAGGAGAGAAATAGGACATGGAGCTTTAGCGGAAAGAGCGCTTCTGCCTGTAATACCTAGTGAGGAGGAATTTCCTTATACTATTCGTGTAGTTTCTGATGTATTAGAATCAAATGGCTCTACTTCCATGGGCAGTGTATGTGGCAGCACGCTTTCGCTTATGCATGCCGGGGTGCCTATAAAAGCACCAGTTTCTGGTATTGCCATGGGACTGGTAAAAGAAGGAGATAAGTTTGCCATATTAAGTGATATTCAGGGAATAGAAGATGCTCTTGGGGATATGGATTTTAAAGTAGCAGGAACGGAAAAAGGTGTAACTGCTATCCAGATGGATATCAAGATACTGGGAGTTAACCGGGAAATAATTGAAAAAGCTTTAGCCCAGGCTAGAGAAGGACGCATGTATATTTTAAGCAAAATGCTGGAGGCTATTGATAAGCCCAATGAAAAACTTTCTCCTTATGCTCCGCGCATGATCCGGATGAAGATTGATCCCGATAAGATACGAGATGTCATTGGCCCTGGGGGCAAGACTATTAATCGCATAATAGCAGAAACTGGCTGTAAAATTGATATTGAAGATGATGGCACTTTATTCATACTGGCAGCCGATGAAGAAGCAGGTCAAAAAGCCAAGTTTTATATTGAAGCTATAACTGCTGATGTAGAAGTGGGCAAGACTTATCTGGGTACGGTTAAGCGCATTATGGATTTCGGAGCTTTTGTTGAGATAATACCAGGAGTTTTAGGTACCCAGGGTAAAGAAGGGTTAGTTCATATTTCTCAGTTGGCTGAGGAAAGAGTGAATAAAGTTACTGATGTTGTAAATATAGGTGATCAGATTTTAGTAAAAGTGACGGATATAGATAAACAGGGCAGGATAAATCTATCCCGCAAAGCAGTTTTAAAAAATGTAAAAAGTAACAAAAATTAAAAAATTATAAGTTAAATTCCAAGTAAACCGAGCTACCTCGGTTTATTTGTGTTTTCTGGGGTTATGAGGTTATATTAAATAATTTTGGTACATATAAATTTATGAGTAAATCTAAGGGGTGGTCGATATTTTATAAAAAAATGTTTTATGTTTGCTACTTAAATCGGCGAACCTTTATTCTTTTTACTTTTTTAATAAGTTTGCCTCTTATAAACAGCTGGCTAGATAGAGTAGAAAGGCATTTTTTTGGTGTGAAGCCGGGAGTAGAAGTAGCAGGAGAGAAGGTGGAAGGGTTACTTCCTGAAGAAGTGCAGGAAGTAGTTGAAGAATTAGCTGTCAGATATCAAAAAGTGCCGATAGAACCAACTATTGATAAGATTACGGGGGAAATTATACCTGAAAAATATGGGGTTATTATTGATGTGGAAAGTACTGTAAATGAAGTTTTAAGAGCAGGAGAAAATGAAAAGATAAGTTTAAAGGTAATAAAGATTAAACCGCGTTATTCGGCAGATGATTTGCAAAGGGCTGATACCGTTATTGGGAGCTATTGTACTTTTATTGCGGGCAGTTATGCCCGTTTTAACAATATATCTTTAGCCAGCAAGGCTATAAATAATACTGTGGTTTGGCCCGGGGAAATCTTTTCCTTTAATAATACCGTAGGGCCCAGGACTCCCGAACGTGGCTATATGCCGGCTCCGGTTATAATGATGGGTGCTATGGATTTTGATTACGGAGGGGGGGTGTGTCAGGTAGCAAGCACGCTCTATAATGCTGCTTTAAAGGCAGGGCTGAAAATTATAGAGCGACATATGCACAGCAGGCGCATACACTATGTCCCGGAAGGGATGGATGCTACCGTAGATTATGGGTCTTTAGACCTCAGGTTTGAAAACAATACAGCAGGTCCGGTTATTATAAAATCAGCGGTGAAAGGTGGAAAACTGGTAGTGGAAATTTGGGGGGAGAGATAGATGAGGATTTATTTTATTACCAGAAAAAATCTGTTATTATCAGGTATGATTTTTATTCTGTTAGTTTCTTTTTTAACTTTTTCTTTAATTTATTACAGTCAAAATACCGTAGCGGTACGCCTGGGGGAACCTATATATCAGGGGAATACCGGGAAAAAAGTAGTTGCTATTACTGTCAATGTTGACTGGGGGGAAGAATATATACCCCAGATGCTTGCTATACTGGCTAAGGAAAAGGTAAAAGTTACTTTTTTTGTGACTGGTAAATGGGCGGAGAAAAATCGTGAACTTTTAAAAAAGATGAGCCGGGAAGGGCATAGTATCCAAAATCATGGATATGAACATGTTCATTTTAATTCGCTTTCTGTGGAACAGTCCATGGAACAGATAAGAAAAGCCGAAAAAATTATTGAGGAAATTACAGGCAAAAAGACGAAGTTTTTTGCCTCCCCTTATGGAGAACAAAATCATAAGATATTAACTGCGGTTTCTAATTTGGGTTATGAGCTTATAATGTGGAGTATTGACACTATAGACTGGCAAAGGCCAAGTCCGGAAACTATTGTTAAGAGAGTAGTAAATAAAGCCCATAATGATGCTATAATTCTTATGCATCCTACTGAACCTACGGTTAAGGCTTTGCCGGAAATGATTGCCAGGCTTAAAAGTGAAGGTTATAAAATGGTAACTATTGAGGAGATACTGGTAAAGGGAAAAGGCGATGAATAAATGATAAGGACAGGTTATAATTTGATGAAAAGGAGTTTTTTCTGGCTTATACTAAATTTATTCCTTTTTATATGGGTATCCGAAGTAGGAGCTTATCCTACCGTTTATTCAGATTATTACTGCCTTATAGATGGTGAAAGTAGTCAGATTATAATTTCTAAGAATGCGGGTGAACCCCGTCCGGTAGCTAGCACTACTAAAATGATGACTGCTATACTGGTGGAAGAGTATTGTAAGATGGACGAAATAGCTGAGGTAAGTTATAATGCAGCCAGGACCCCGGAGTTTACTATTGGACTTAGAAAAGGACAAAAAATTGAAGTAGGAGAACTTTTAAAACCGTTATTGATTTGTTCTTCTAATGATGCCGCAGTGGTGCTGGCTGAACATGTAGCCGGAGAAGAAAGGCTATTTGCTCACCTTATGACGAAAAAAGCATTTTTATTAGGAGCTTTTCATACCCACTTTGTTAACGCTTCTGGGCTCCCAGCCTCTGACCATTTCAGTACGGCTTATGATCTGGCCCTTATAGGAAGGTACTTATTGTCTAAAAAAGTAAGCAGTGAACTGGTAGCTACTAAGGTTGCCAAGTTTAAACATCCTGGCTATCGACAACCTATAACTATAACTAATACTAATGGTTTATTGGGGGCTTATGAAGGGGTTAATGGCATAAAAACAGGTACTGCTGATGCTGCAGGTAAATGTTTAGTGGCATCAGCCCAGAGGGATGGAAGAAAGCTTATTGCTGTAGTTTTAAAATCGGGAGATCGTACCGGTGATTGTAGAAGATTATTAGAATATGGCTATAATAATACGCGAAAAGTAAAAATCGTAGATCAAGGCACACCTTTTAAACAGCTTAAAGTGACAAATGGCAATCCGGCTTATGTTGATATATACCCTAGAAATGAGATATCTTTATGGGTAGGAGATGGTACCCCTTATATTGAAAAAAAAGTAAAACTTAAATATAATCTTAACGCACCGGTAATGATGGGGGAGAAAATAGGAAGCCTTACCGTATATGCAGATGGCCAACCGGTTACGAGTGTAGATTTGCTCTGTGGTCAAACGGTAAAAAAGAGAAATAATCTTATAGAAAAATTATACCGGCAATGGTTAAATTAAAATAAAATAGTTTACATGTGGAGGTATTGATATTGATTTACTATTGGATTCTGCCCCAGGGAGCAAAACTGGTAGTTGAGGAGATACCTTATGTTAAGTCAGTAGCGATAGGTGTTTATATAAAGGTGGGCTCCAGGCACGAAAAAGAAAATATGGCAGGGGCCAGCCATTTTATAGAACATATGCTTTTTAAAGGAACAGAAAAGCGAACCGCCCGGGATATAGCGGAAAGCTTTGAACTTATTGGTGGACAGCTTAATGCTTATACTTCTAAAGAATATACCTGTGTTTATGCCCGCACTCTGGATGAAAACATATACCAGGCCATGGATATTATTTTTGACATGATTTTTAATTCTCGTTTTGCGGCTAAAGATTTCGCTACCGAAAAAGGAGTAGTAATAGAAGAAATTAACATGTATGAAGATACCCCGGATGAACTTATACATGACCTTTTTACCCAAAGTTTATGGCAGGACCATGCTATGGGAAGACCTATTTTAGGAACTCTAGAAACGGTGGCCAACTTTTCCCGCGACGAAGTTTACCATTTTTACAAGCAAAATTATATTCCATCTAATATGGTAATATCTGTAGCCGGTAATGTTAAGGCTGATAAGATCAGACCCCAGGTAGAGTTTTATTTAAACCAGTTTGACGGTAAAAATTATACTTTAGACAGTAATAACCAGGACAAGCCTTATGCAACGGTACCTTTTATTACCCTTTTACCTAGGGATACTGAGCAGATTCAAATATGTTTGGGGGCTCCGGGTATTTCGTATTGGGATAAGGAACGATATACCCAGCATGTAATGAACAGCATTTTGGGTGGAGGTATGAGTTCAAGGCTTTTTCAGACTATGCGTGAAGAATTGGGTTTAGCCTATTCGGTTTATTCCTATCCTTCTAATTATTCAGATACTGGTTCTTATGCTATATATATAGGAACGGGGCCTAATAAGATAAAACAGTTCTTTGCTGCTTTTTATGAAGAATTGAATCGTTTTCTTGGTGAAGGGGTTACCGAAGAAGAAGTTTATCGTACCAAGCAGCTTCTCAAGGCTAATATGTACCTGGGCCAGGAAAGTGTAACTAACCGGAGCAGTCGTATGGGCAAATCAGTTATGATGTATGGAGAAGTAGTTCCGGTAGAGAAAGTTATGGAAGAGGTATTAAAGGTAACTCCTGCCATGGTAAGAGATTTGGCAGCTAAGCTTTTAAGACCGGAAGAGATTTCTTTAGCTGCTATTGGACCTGAAAAGGTGTTGCAAGAAGTACAGCATGAATATAAAAAATGGTTTAAAAAGGAGTAGTTAGGGATGAAAATACTTGTAAAAAGGCTGCATAGCCATGATCTTCCTTTACCTCAGTATATGACACCTGGAGCCTCAGGATTAGATATTTATGCTGCTGTTGACCAGGAAGTAGTTATACCACCAGGTAAATTTTTTCTGGTTCCTACCGGACTGGCAGTTGCTATTCCCGAAGGGTATGAAGCGCAGATAAGGCCTAGAAGCGGGCTGGCTTTGAAATACGGCATTACCCTCCTTAATACTCCGGGAACTATTGATGCTGATTACCGTGGAGAAATAAAAGTTCTGGTTATAAATCTGGGGGACAAAGAGTATATTTTGAAAAGAGGAGAACGTATAGCCCAGATGGTTTTTGCCAGAGTAGAAAAGGTGGAATTAGAAGAAACAGATGATTTAGAAATAACAGCGAGGGGAGCTGGCGGTTTTGGACATACCGGAGTATAAGAGGGGGGATTTAATGAAACTCAATGATCTGGTGGGTAAAGAGATAATAAACATCTATGATGGTATGCGAATGGGAACGGTAGGGGAATCAGATATGCTGATTGATGACCAAACCGGAAAAATAATTTCTATAATTTTACCTAACCGGGGGAACATGTTTAATTTTTGGGCTGACAGGCAAAAACTAGTTATACCCTGGGAAGCAGTAAAGAAAATTGGGCGGGAAGTAATCGTGGTTGATCTGGATCATACGCACATGCGGCTTAAGAATAATTCTATTTAGAGTTAATTAAGTACAAATACATAAAGAAGGGGATGTATTAAAAACATCCTCTTTTTTGGTTTAAAAAAGAGAAAGAGACGAATAATAATAACAGCTATTCTTGGGCCTGGTATAGAAATAAATATCTTTGATGAGCTTTATAGTTAATAATAATGGGGATTATACTAAAAAATCCTCAATGTCGGGCTGGTTAGATGTTATAATTTCTATTAAAATTTATTTGTTGTCATGGATAAAAATAAATATTTGGAGGGCTGAATCATGCATAAAAAGTTGTTTATACCTGGACCTGTATCGGTAAAACCAGATGTACTCGAAAAAATGGCGACTCCTATGATAGGACATCGCAGTAAAGATGCTTCTGCCTTACAGAGAAGGATAAGTGACAAGCTGAGAAAACTTTTTTATACCGAAGAGGAAATACTTCTTTCTACCACTTCGGGAAGCGGGCTTATGGAAGGAGCTATTCGTTCCTGTACGGCTAAAAGAGCTGCCGTTTTCTCGGTAGGAGCTTTTGGCAAAAGATGGTATGAAATGGCAGTGAGCAATAATGTTCCGGCTGACCTTTTTGAAGTAGAGTGGGGACAGGCTACCACTCCTGAAATGGTGGAAGAAGCTCTTTCTACCGGCAAATATGACCTGGTAACGATAACCCATAATGAAACTTCTACCGGGGTAATGAATCCGATAGAAGAAATCTCTAAAGTAATAAAAAAATATCCTGATGTAGTATGGTGTGTTGATGCGGTAAGTTCAGCAGGCGGCAGCAAGATAGAAGTCGATAAATTAGGTATAGATATATGTATAACTTCTACCCAAAAGGCATTAGGGTTACCTCCAGGACTTGCTATTTGCACTTTTTCTAAAAAAGCAGTAGAAAGAGCCAAACAGGTACCTCATCGCGGTTATTATTTAGATTTATTGTCTCTATATGACTACATTCAGAAGAAAGATTATCAGTATCCTTCAACTCCATCACTTTCGCACATGTTTGCTCTGGATTATCAATTAGACAAGATTTTCGAAGAAGGTTTGGATAACCGTTTTGCCCGGCATATAGAAATGGCTGAATATGTAAGGGCATGGGCTAAGAAGCATTTTGCGCTTTTTGCCGATGAGCGTTATCTTTCCAATACTCTTACTACTATCAGTAATACCCGCAACATTGACATAGCTGAATTGAATAAAGAACTAGGCAAGAGAGGTTTCCAGATCTCCAATGGTTATGGCAAGATGAAAGACAAGACATTCCGCATAGCCCATATGGCTGATTATACTTTAGATGATGTTAAGGAAGTATTAGGCCATATCGAAGATATATTGAAATTATAAAATCGGGTGCTGGTAGTTAAAATATATAGATAGAAACGGGAGGAACAGTAATGGTCAGAATACTGGTTACGGATGGAATGGAGCAGACGGCAGTTGAATCTCTGCGTCAGGCAGGTTTTGAAGTAGTAGAACAGCATTATGCACCGGAGGAGTTAGGAGAAGCGCTTAAAAATTTTGATATAGTCGTTGTTCGTTCGGCTACTAAGATAAGAAGAGAGCATATAGATAAGGCTTTAGAAACGGGAAGGCTTAAACTTATAATCCGGGGCGGAGTAGGTGTAGATAACATAGATGTAGCTTATGCTATGGAAAACGGTATTCAGGTTTTAAATACTCCTAATGCCAGCAGTGCATCAGTAGCAGAGCTTACTATTGCGCATATGCTGGCCGTGGCAAGATTTTTACATCTTTCCAATGTCACCATGCGCCAGGGCAAATGGGATAAGAAAAACTATAATGGTATAGAAATCAATGGAAAAACTTTAGGCTTAGTCGGTTTTGGACGTATTGCCAGAGAAGTAGCCAAAAGAGCCAAGGCTTTAGGCATGAAAGTAATTTATACAGACATTAGAGGAAAATTAGATGATGCTGGCGAATATGAATATCGTGAATTTGAGGATCTTTTAAGAGAAAGTGATTTCGTATCTCTCCATTGCCCGTATAGTTGCGAGTATGGTCCGGTTATAGGCAAAAAACAGCTGGAAATGATGAAGGATGGAGCTTATCTGGTGAATTTGGCTCGTGGGGGCGTAGTAGATGAAGATGCTCTCCTTGAAGCATTAGAGTCTGGTAAGCTGGCAGGAGCCTGTATCGATGTTTTTGAAGAAGAGCCTACGCATAATGAAAAATTGGTAAATCACCCCAAAGTATCAGTTTCGCCACATATAGGAGCTTCTACGGTTGAGGCTCAACAGCGGATTGGAGCAGAAATCGTAGATATAATAATGAATTACCAATTTTAACCTGGTTTAGGAGGAGTAATTATGGCGGTTGTGCGTCCTTTTAAGGCCATAAGGCCAAAGAAAGAACTGGTAAGCAAGGTAGCAGCCTTGCCCTATGATGTTATGGATAGTGATGAAGCCAGAGAGATGGTTAAAGACAACCCTTATTCTTTTTTACATGTGGACAAAGCCGAAGTTGACTTAGATCCGAGTATTGATTTATATGACAAGAGGGTTTACGAAAAAGCCAGGGAAAATCTGTACCGTATGATAGAAGAAGGAATTTTCATCCAGGATGAAAAACCTTACTTCTATATCTATCAACAGGTAATGGATGGCAGGGTACAGACTGGTTTGGTAGTTTGTACTTCTATTGATGATTATATGAATGATATTATTAAAAAGCATGAACATACCCGGGCCGAAAAAGAACAGGACCGCATAAATCATGTTGATTATTGTGATGCTAATACCGGGCCTATCTTTTTGACCTACCGGGTAAAACCTGAGATTGATGAAATAGTTAAAGGCTGGACGGTAAAAGAACCGGTATATGACTTTGTTTCCGAAGATGGGGTAGCCCACCGGGTATGGATTATTGATGATGAAGCTACAATAAACAAGCTGATTGATCTATTCAAAAATGTAGATTATTTATATATTGCCGATGGGCATCATCGCTGTGCTTCCGCAGTTAAAGTGGGTCAGATGAGGCGTAAGGAAAATCCGAATTATACCGGCGAAGAAGAGTTTAATTATTTCCTTTCCGTTATCTTTCCGGATATTGATTTATATATAATGGACTATAACCGGGTAGTAAAAGATCTTAATGGTTATTCAACCGAAGAATTTTTAAATAAGCTAAGTGAAAAATTCATCGTGGAAGAAGCGGCTAATGCTCCTTACCGGCCGGAAGCCAAACATACTTTTGGCATGTATCTGGAGGGAAAGTGGTATAAACTTACGGCTAAAGAAGGCACCTTCAATCCCCATGACCCTGTAGACCGTCTTGATGTTTCTATTTTACAAAATAATCTTTTAGCTCCTATTTTGGGCATCGCTGATCCGAGAACAGATAAGAGGATAGATTTTGTAGGCGGCATAAGGGGATTAAAGGAATTGGAAAGAAGGGTAGACAGTGGGGAGATGAAAGTAGCATTTTCCATGTATCCTACCACTATCGAGGATTTAATGGATATTGCCGATGCAGGCAAGGTGATGCCTCCTAAATCTACCTGGTTTGAACCTAAACTGAGAAGCGGGATATTTATTCATAAACTATCCTGATATATAATTGATTAAGCGATATATTTAAGCCAAGATATTTGCGATATCTTGGCTTAAATTTTATATAGATGAGGATATTTTTACCATAAAAAAACCTTGGTGGCAGCGGGAAAGATAAAAGAAAAAGGAGTGCTGAATGGTTATGAAATATGGAGGATCTTTCCCGCCCTGGAGCAGAATAGATGATTTGGCCAAGATGACCAGAGAAGCAGGAGTAGATTTTGATGAATTTATTGCCTGCTTGCAAAGAGGAGCGACTGATGAGGAAATGGCAGATAGGTTCAATGTAAGTAAAAAGACGATAAAACTGCTAAAAGATCATTTCTTCCACTATGGCGTAAATTCAACCATGGGAGGAGATTAGCCTATTTTGTACACTGTGTACAAAATAGGTTATAACTATCTTGCAAATTACTATTATTTATTATAAGATATTTAAAATTTAAAAAAGGGGAGTTCAGAAATGGATGACAAGTTTGCCAAAGAGGGGCTTACTTTTGATGATGTGCTTTTGATTCCTGGCTATTCAGAAGTAATGCCTAGTGAAGTCGATGTTTCCACCTGGCTTACTCGAAACATACGGCTGGAAATTCCGATAATGAGTGCAGGAATGGATACAGTTACCGAAAGCAAAATGGCTATCGCCATGGCCCGCGAAGGTGGGATAGGAATTATTCACAAGAACATGTCTATTGAGGAACAAGCCCGGATGGTGGACCGGGTTAAAAGATCAGAGCATGGGGTAATCACAGATCCTTTCTATTTATCACCTGATGATAAAATAAAAGATGCCCTGGCTATTATGGAACATTATCATATTTCCGGAGTACCTATTACGGAAGGGCGCAAACTGGTAGGAATTATAACTAACCGCGATATCAGGTTTGAAACTGATTTTGAAAAGCCTATACGTGAGGTAATGACCAGTGAAGGCTTGATTACGGCTCCGGTAGGAACCAGCATGGAAAAAGCTCGGGAGATAATGCGTAAGCATAAGATTGAAAAGCTACCCCTGGTTGATGAAAACTATAACCTTATGGGACTTATTACTATAAAAGATATAGAAAAGGCTCACAAGTATCCTAATGCCGCCAAAGACAAAAAAGGACGGCTTCTGGCCGGGGCAGCTGTGGGTACGGCTAAAGATACCTTAGAAAGGGTAGAGGCTCTGGTAAAGGCCGGGGTTGATGTTATTGTGGTTGATACTGCCCATGGACATTCCCTGGGGGTAATAAATATGGTAAAAAAGATAAAACAGAAATTCCCGGAAGTTGACCTTATTGCTGGCAATGTGGCTACGGCGGAAGCGACCGAGGAGCTTATAAAAGCTGGAGCTGATGCCGTTAAAGTAGGTATTGGTCCGGGGTCTATCTGTACTACCCGGGTAGTGGCAGGTATAGGAGTACCCCAGATTACGGCAGTATATGAATGTAGTAGGGTAGCGAAAAAATATGATATCCCTATCATAGCCGATGGAGGTATAAAATATTCTGGGGATATAGCCAAAGCTATTGCTGCTGGAGCTGATTCCGTAATGCTGGGCAACCTCTTGGCTGGTACGGATGAAGCTCCAGGGGAAACGGTTATATGGCAGGGAAGAAGCTATAAAGTATATAGAGGTATGGGTTCTCTGGGGGCTATGACCCAGGGAAGCAGTGATCGCTATTTCCAGGAAGATGCTAAGAAATTGGTACCGGAAGGAATAGAAGGCCGGGTTCCTTACCGGGGAAGTGTAGCTGATACCATTTTCCAGCTGGTGGGAGGCTTGCGGGCAGGCATGGGTTACTGTGGAGCCAGGAATATCAAGGAAATGCAGACCAAAACGCGTTTTATTAAGATAACGAATGCCGGATTGATTGAAAGCCACCCGCATGATGTTGATATTACCAAAGAAGCACCTAACTACAGGGGGTAGTATGTTAGAGATAATTTTGAAACTTGTTGTGGCGACGGTTTTTCCCTTTTTCCTGGGTTTGTTTTTGTATAATGGGCGTACAGCCAGAATCTTTGCTTTTGTTGGTGTAGGATCAACTCTGGTAACTATAACCTCTATATATTTTTTTCAGGTTTCCGGTTTTCCCTGGTATGCCGATCCGGGGCGATTGTCGGCGCAGATAGTCAGTGCTTTAGGTTTTATTGGAGCAGGTTTTATATGGCTGGGCAAAGATAAAAAAATAAGAGGTCTGAATAAAGCTGCTGCTCTCTGGATAGTAGCTATTTTGGGTATAATAATTGGCATGAGATAAAATATTAACAAATTTTTCTTTTTAGTTTAAAATAAAAATAATATAATACCTGTTGAGTTAAACGCTGAATCCAGGTAGAACACCTGGAGCGGGGGAACCACTTTTTTGGGGTGAATCGAATCTATATTCGAGGGGCTACCCTTAAGGCCCTAACCCGTCAGCTAACTTCGTAAGCGTTTTAAGGGAGGGGACAGGTAAAAAAACCCTCCGCCAATAGTGTTGGTTGTTGCGTCCTAGAAAAGACCAGTGCATATGCTTGAGTAAGGAGGGATAATAGTGATGCATAATTTAGCAGAAGATAGAAGGGAATTTGCCCTTAAAAGGGCTTATGAGTTGAAACAGAGCATCCATGATTATCTTGAAAAAGAGCCTTTTATTGAGACAGGATTTCGGATGGTAAAAAGAAATGAAGCTAATAAAGAAAAGATTTTAAAATATTTGGGGGCAGGAGAAGAAGATTGGAATAACTGGATCTGGCAAATGAAGCACAGGATCTGCCAGCCGGAAGTGCTAAAAGAGTTCTTACCTCTGGATGAAAAAAGATATGCCGAACTGGTAGAATTATCCAAACACTTTCGCTGGGCGATTTCCCCCTATTACTTGAGCTTGATTGATTTTGAACATTATGAAAATTCTCCGATATATAAACAGGCAGTTCCTGTAATTGAAGAACTGCTGGATAGAAATGGATCTGATGATCCCATGGGGGAAAGTTATACTAATCCAGCTCCTCGTATTACCAGACGCTATCCTGATCGCCTTATCATAAATGTTACTAATCAATGTGCCATGTACTGCCGGCACTGTCAGCGAAGGCGCAATTTTGGGGAAAAAGATGAACATGCCACCAAAAAACAGATAAAAGAAGCTCTAAACTATATAAGAAAAAACCGGGAAATAAGAGATGTCCTTATTACCGGTGGAGATGCCCTTCTTTTAAGTGATGTTATGTTAGAGTGGATTTTAAGCGAGCTTGATTCTATTCCCCATGTGGAGATAAAGCGTATAGGAACCCGGGTTCCTGTTACTTTGCCGCAGCGGATTACTCCTGAGCTGTGCAGCATACTGGAAAAACATCCTCCTATATATATAAATACGCAATTTAATTCACCACTGGAAGTTACTCCCGAAGCCAAAAAGGCCTGTGATATGCTGATAAAAGCCGGTGTAGTGCTGGGTAATCAGGCGGTTCTTTTGAGAGGGATAAATGATGATGAACATGTAATGAAAAAGCTGAATCAGGAATTGTTGAAAATTAGAGTAAGGCCTTATTATATTTTTCATGCTAAACAGGTAAGGGGAACTTCCCATTTTATAACCAAGGTAGAAACCGGTATAAAAATTATGGAAAAACTAAGAGGATATACTTCGGGACTGGCAGTTCCTACTTATATAATAAATGCTCCGGGAGGTTATGGTAAGACTCCCATGCTGCCTGAATACCTTATATCATGGGGCGAGGAAGAAATAACTATCCGTACCTGGGAAAACAGGGTTATGAAATATAGCAATAAAATTTATGACTTAGAATAAAGGGGAATCTCCCCTTTATTTTGTAATTAAAGAGGGGCTCAAGGCCCCTCCGGCATATAAATCAGGTGCGAGTTAAAATTGTCTGCTGGCCAAACCCCTTTCGGCTAATTCAATAGCCTTTTTGACCATGTTGCCGCAGTCGCGAGAGCTTACTGCTCCCCAGCCTTCAGTAGCCACAATGTGATCTACTCCCAGCTCACGGGCAATTTCGTACTTTAACTGTTCAGACATAATACCTCGGCGTCTAGACATATTATAATACCTCCTTAAACAATTAACCCGCACCTGTTATTATTTTGGGTAAAATTTAATTTAATATAGCTAGATTATAATTTATAATTTGTAAACTATTTCGCATGTTAGCTTATTTTGTAATAAAATAATATTATTAAAGGGAGGTGGAAGGAAATGAGGTATGAAGGAAATATATTCAGGCCCCCCAGTGAGGCTAATAGCTATATTTTACAGGTTACTATCGGCTGTACCCATAACCGCTGTACTTTCTGTGCCATGTACAAGGATAAAAAATTCCGGGTGCGTTCTTTAGAAGAGATAAAAACTGATATCCGCATGGCTAAACTTTATTATGGAGATGTGGAAAAAGTCTTTTTAGCTGATGGCGACGCTCTGGCTATGCCTACTGACCAGCTTCTTGAAGTATTGGAAACCTTGTATAAGACTTTCCCCAGTTTAAGACATGTAGGAATATATGCAGGCCCTGACAGTATACTATCTAAAGAGATAACCGAACTTACGGCTTTAAAGGCAGCCGGCCTTTCTATAGCTTATCTGGGTGTAGAAACCGGTGATCCTGAGCTTCTGCAGGATATTCGCAAAGGTGTAACTTATGATGAGATGGTGGAAGCAGGGCGCAGGATAAGAAGAGCAGGCATTAAACTATCAGTTACCGTGCTTTTGGGTTTGGCGGGAAGAACTCCTAAGGCGGTGGAACATGCTAAAAACACGGCCCGCATATTAAATGATATAAATCCAGACTATATAGGAGCTTTAACCTTAATGATAGTCCCTAATACTGAACTGTTCCGGCGCCAGCAAAGAGGAGAATTTGAATTGCCAGGTCCTTTTGAAATTTTAGAGGAAATGTATATAATGATAAAACATCTGGAGTGCCAGGGGACGGAATTTAGAAGCAATCATGCTTCTAACTATTTGCCCATAAAGGGAAGGCTTCCTGATGATAAAGAAAAAATGCTGGCTCTGATTAAAACTATTATCGAAAAAAATGACCGCCGCTATTTGAGGCCGGATTATCTGAGAGCTTTATAACTTATGTCCCTGTTATGATATAATTAATAAAAACGGCATAAAGGGTGAAAATTTTGAGGTTTTTTGGACGCCAAGATAAAGAACTTTATTTGCTGTTAAACGAAAGTGCCCGGGTAGTGCTGAGAGGAGGAGAGATTTTACAGGAAGTAGTTTACGATTACCAGGACTTGGAACTCAAACTAGCTAAATTGACTGCTCTGGAACATGAAGGGGATCGCATTATTGAAGAACTGGTAAGAAGGCTTAATGCTTCTTTTATACTTCCTTTTGACAGGGAGGATGCTTTTGCCCTGGTACAGTCTCTGGCTGTGGTCTTAGACTATATAACCGGGATCATCGACCGCATGATTCTCTATAAGGCAGGGGAACCAGATAACAGGGTAAAAGAAATGGTAGAAGTATTGCTGGAAGCAATTAAGCTTCAGGAAAAAGCTTTTAATCTTTTAAACAAGGTGGAGCAGAATAAAAATGAAATAATCGCGTGCTGTGAGGAGATAACCTATCTGGAAAGAAAGCAGGATAACCTGTATCGCAATGGATTAGCTATATTATTTGAAAATGAAAATGATCCTATGCAAATAATAAAGTGGCGTGAGATTTATGAACATATTGAGATGGCCCAGGACTATGTACAGGAAGTAGCAGAACTTTTAAGCGGTATAGTAGTCAAATACTCATAAAAAATAAAGCCTTGCCATTATAAAAGTTTAATGCAAGGCTCAGATTGTAGACCAAACCGTTTTTAGGAGTTAAAACCTAAAAACGGTTTTCTTTTTGGCATGCAAAACAATATGTAAACTGAGACTTTTACAAATTAACCAGCCCAGAAAAATCAGGGATTTAATTTAGATAAAAAAGGACTTGCCCCCATTTTGCCGAATTTTTGAGGTGACAAAAACCCTAAACCTCTGCGTCTTGTTTTTTCGAATTACGCCAAAGTCTCACTTATTTTTCGTCAAAAATAACGGCATAATTCTTGATTAAGGATAAAATTTATAAATTTTGGGTAATTTAGGAATCAGGAGGGATTATATGCGTAAATACTTAGCGATTTTTTTATTGATTTTACTGATGGTGAATATGAGTGGTTGTGCTCTCATGCTCCCCGGCGCAGAGGAGCCTGAGCCATCTGTCGTTTATGATATAAATAATCGGCCTATAGAAGGTATAGCTACCCAAAACAGAATAAATCTTAATTATGATCAGATTCCGCTCTATTTTAAACAGGCGGTAATAGCAGTGGAAGATAAGAATTTTTATAAACATCATGGTATAGACCTGACAGGGATTATAAGGGCAGTTTGGATTAATGTAAAGGCAGGGAAGATTGTAGCCGGCGGGAGCACTATAACTCAACAGACAGCTAAAAATATTTATCTGTCCAATGAAAGAACTTTCGCCCGTAAAATAAAGGAACTTTATTATACTTTGCAGTTAGAACGCAAATACAGCAAAGATGAGATTTTAACTATGTATTGCAACCATGTATATTTTGGGCATGGTGCTTATGGTCTGGAAGCAGCAGCGCGCACTTTTTTTGCCAAAAACGCTTCCCAACTTACTCTGGCTGAGGCAGCTCTTTTAGCTGGTCTCCCTCAGTGGCCTTCCCATTATGATCCTTATCAAAATCCAGAGGCGGCTAAAAAAAGGCAGGAAATAGTTTTACAAAGGATGTGGGAGGAAGGATATATAACAGAAGAAGAAAAAAATCAGGCTTTAAATGAAAAGCTGGTATTTCAAAAATCACCCTACATAAGCGGGGAGGCTTCTTATTTTATGTCCCTGGTGGAAAAGTATATAAACAAAAAATATGGAGAAAGGGCTATGGCTACCGGGGGGTTGCGGATATATACTACCCTGGATTTAGATTTACAGAGGGCAGCTAACCAGGCTTATCAGAATGTGATCAAGTATAAGAATCCCGAATTACAAGCAGCTTTAGTCGCCATCGATCCGCAAAACGGACATATAAGGGCCTTAATAGGGGGAAGGGATTTTACCACTTCACCTTATAACCGCGTGCTGGCTAAGAGGCAGCCGGGATCTACTTTTAAGCCTTTTATGTATTCCCTGGCTATTGCCTCAGGTTTTACCGCGGCTGATATGGTAATGTGTGACAAGGTACAGTTTAAAATGAGTGATGGAACTTTTTATGTGCCCAAAGATTATGGAAGTATACCTTATCATAACCGGGAATTTACTCTCAAAGAGGCGGTCATGAAATCAGACAATGTAGTTGCGGTGAAGGTTAATGATATGCTTAATCCTAAGGTGGTGGCCAGATATTGCGAAAGATTTGGCTTTAAAAATATTAAACCTGTTTTATCACTCCCTTTAGGCTCAAGTGAGGTTACTCCTCTGGAAATGGCAGCAGGCTATGCGGTTTTTGCCAGCGGCGGTTTTTACCATGAACCAGTTTATATTTTGCGCATTGAAGATAAAAGGGGAAGAGTTCTGGAAGAAAACAGGAGCCGAGAAAAGCAGGTTATATCTGCGGAAAATGCTTATATAATTACCAATATGCTAAAGGGGGTACTGGAACCTGGAGGTACGGGATCGCATTTAAAAGCCATAGCTGGTAATAATGCCGCAGGAAAGACTGGTACTACTGATGAATACAGGGATGCCTGGTTTGTCGGCTATACTCCCAGGATTTGCTGTGCAGTTTGGGTAGGATATGATGACGGCCGCAGTGTAGGTTTGCCTGGCGGAAGTATAGCAGGGCCTATCTGGGCTAATTTTATAGGACAGGCTTCGTTTAAACTGGGAAAGGGTGATTTTAAAAAACCGTCCGGGGTGGAACTTGTAAACATATGTTTGGATACCGGGCTTATTGCTACTGAGTTTTGCCCGCGTACCTCGGTTACTGCTTTTATAAAAGGAACTGCTCCTAGGGATATCTGTTATATGCACAGGTATCCTGAAAAAACAGAGGAGGAAGAAACCGAACCCTTGATTGAGGAAGAAGAAAGTAGTGGAGCCGAAAAAGAAACACCCCAGCCTGAAACAGAAAATAATCTACCTGAGGCTAATATATGATTAAGGAAAATATGGATTTTAATAATAAACCTATCTAGCTTATATGTAGCCTGGATGCTAAAATTTTATTATATGTGAAAGTATAAAAGGATATGGGGAGAGAAAAATGACCAAGAAAGAGTTGTGGGAAGGGATAAGGGATGCGTTCCCTATTGTGCTGGGCTATGTGCCATTAGGTTTTGCTTTCGGCATACTGGCAAGTGAGGCAGGAATGTCAGTTGTTCAGGCTACAGCGATGTCTATTCTTTGTTTTACCGGAGCTGGACAGTATATAGCTATTGGCGTTATGAAAGCAGGGGGAGCAGTTGCTACAGCGGTAATAGCCAATATTCTGGTAAATATGAGATATTTTTTGTTTGCCACTTCTTTAGTACCTTTTTTTAAAGATAATGTGCCGGGTCGATGGGCTACCCTTCTTTCTTACGGGCTTACAGATGAGACTTATGCTGTAGCTTTTAACCGTTATAAAAAGAAACCCCCTACGACCTCTTATATGGCAGGGTTAAATATAACTTCCCACATAGGCTGGATAAGCAGCACTTTTGTAGGCGCTTTATCAGGCTCTCTTATTGCTAATACCGATAAAATAGGATTAGGCTTTGCTCTGCCTGCTATGTATACCTGTCTTTTAGTTCTGGTCATAAGCAAAAGAACTGAACTGGTGGTAGCCCTGGTGGCAGCAGCTTTATGTTTAGGGATAGGCTGGGTTTGGCCTGCTTCTATGCATAATCTTTTTAACATAATAATAGCAACTGTAGTTGCAGCAACTATAGGAGTGATTATTAATGGGAAATGCTGAAATATGGATGATGATTGTTGGGGTATCTATAGTAAGCATATTACCCAGGATTTTGCCGGTAGCTTTTTTTTCCCGCTTTACCTTCCCGGAAGTTTTAAAAGAATGGCTTTCTTATATAGCTCCGGCGGTTTTAGCAGCTTTAACCGCATTAAGCGTCCTTGTTCCCCAGGGCGTTATCGATTTTAGCCTTAAAAATCATTATTTATGGGCTTTTATTCCTACTATCATCGTAGCCGTAAAGACGCGAAGCCTTTTTTTTACTTTGCTTACAGGTATTTCAGTAATGGCGATTATTTATAATTTCTTTATCTTTTAAAAATTTGGGGGGAGAGGATGGAAATGCCGTCTAAGATTACTATTCTGGTGGAAAATACTGCTCCGGTACCAGATTTAATAGGAGAATATGGCTTTGCTGCTCTGGTGGAGCATGAGGGAGGAAAATATCTTTTTGATACAGGCTCTAAGGATGCTTTATTAAAGAATGCACAGGTTTTAGGTATTCATTTACAGGATATAGATGGTGTTATAATAAGTCATGGCCATTTTGATCATACAGGAGCCTTGCTTGCGGTAATCGCATCGATTTCAAATAAAAAGATATATGCCCATAAGGATATTTTCTTGCCTCGTCCTTTGCCCGTAGGACCGGGGATTTTTCGGGAAATAGGATGTAAAGTGAGCCAGGATGAACTTTTAGCACGAGGAGCCGAATTTAATTTTATCGAGGGATTTACCAGGATAAGACCAGGGATTTATTTAACAGGGGAAATACCAAGAAGTAATGATTTTGAAGATGTTGGTGGCAATTTTAAGGTTAAAATAGGAGATGAACTGGTAGATGACCAGTTAGCCGATGATATGGCTTTAGTAATAGATGAGGAAGATGGGCTTATCATAGTAAGCGGCTGTGCTCATGCCGGAATGATTAATACTATTGATTATGCTGTGCAGAAAACAGGAAAGACCAAAATAAAAGCTTATATAGGAGGGACTCATCTGATGAGTGCCTCCCGGGAGAGAATAGATAAGACTATTGCCAGGCTAGAAAGTTATGACATTGAAAAGGTTATAGTTTGCCATTGTACAGGTTTTTATGCCGCTTCTGTTTTGCATGCCAGCCTGGGTTATAGATTAATAAAAGGAGAAACCGGTATGATATTTACATTTTAGCTGTTTTGGGGGTGTTTGTGTTTGGAGACTAACAGGTATAAAGTCAAGGTCAAAGATTTGAGAAAAAAATGTAATCCCGGCATTTTTAAATTTAAGAGCACAGCTGAACTTAAACCTTTATCAGGAATTATTGCCCAGGAGAGAGCTTTGAAAGCAGTATCCTTAGGAATAGATATTGACCATCCCGGATATAATGTTTATCTTTCGGGAGCTGTGGGCTGTGGCAAGATGACTTTGGCCAGGCAGGTGCTGGAGAATAAGGCCAAAAAAGAGCCGGTACCTTCTGATTGGTGTTATGTATATAATTTTAAAAATCCTGATGCCCCTAAGGCCTTAGAACTGCCTCCCGGGCAGGGCAAGGTTTTGCAAAAAGCGGTGGCAGAAAATATCGAAAGCATTATTGACAGTCTGATCAAAGCTTTAAACAGCGAAGAGTTTGAGAACAAGAAAAATCAAATATTAAATAATTTTATGGAGGAGACGAACCGGCGGTATCTGAAATTAGAAGAAGAAGCCAGGGCTTACGGTTTTACCATCGCCAGGAATGAAAGTGGAATAACTACTATTCCCCTTAAAGATGGCCAGATAATGAGCCAGGAAGATTTTATGCGCCTCTCGGATGAAGAGAGAGATGAAATAATGAAAAAAGGAGCAGTAGTACAGGAAAAATTAAATGAAGCTTTGAGACAGTACCGGGAACTGGAGAAAAATGTACGCGAACAGGTGAAAGCTCTGGAAGATGAAACCGCCCGGGAGGTGATTAAGCCTTATTTTAATAAGCTGATAGAAAAGTATCGGGATTTTCCCGAAGTTACGACCTATTTGGAGGAGATGCAGGAAGACCTTCTGGAAAACAAGGACAGCTTTATAAAGCATGATGATTCTCCTTTAGGATTTTTAACCCATGTGAGCAAAAGAAGCTTATTCCGCAGGTATCAGGTTAATTTAATTGTAGATAATTCAGAACTAAAACATGCTCCGGTGATTTTTGAAACTAATCCTACCTATGCCAACCTTTTTGGTCAGATAGAATATGAGGGAGAATTCGGTATATTATCTACAGATTTTTCCAAAATAAAAGCAGGAGCCGTACATAGAGCTAATGGAGGATATCTGGTATTAAATGTAGATGATATTCTGAATAATTTTTATGTATGGGATAAGCTTAAAAAGGTGATAAAAAACCAGGAAATAACTATTGAGAGCATTGGCCGGATGATCGGCATAACTAATACCGAGACCCTGCAGCCGGAGCCTATTCCCTGCCATATAAAGGTAGTGCTCATAGGTGAACCTATATACTATTATCTTCTTTACAATTATGACAATGACTTTCAAAAGCTTTTTAAAATCAGGGCTGATTTTGATACCGAGATGGAACGCAGCCGCAAGCATATGTATGATTATGCCCGTTTTGTGTGTTCAGTTTGTACGAGTAAAGGTTTAAAACATTTTACCCCGCAAGCGGTTGCCCAACTGGTAGAATACGGCAGCAGGCTGGTTGAACACCAGGATAAACTGACTACTTTATTTAATAAACTGGAAGAGATAATATACGAAGCTGATTGCCTGGCTAGATATGAAAATGAGGAACTGGTTACAGGGGAACATGTGAAAAAGGCGATAGAGGAAAAAAAGAACCGCTCTTCTCTTTTAGAGGATAAAATTCAGGAGTATATCAAAGAAGGCACCCTGCTTATAGATACTAAGAGCTGGAAAATTGGAGAGATTAACGGCCTTGCGGTTTATGATCTGGGGGATTACAGTTTCGGCAAGCCGGTCAGGATTACAGCCAAGACGTTTATGGGAGAAAAAGGCCTGGTAAACATAGAAAGAGAAATACATTTAAGCGGCAGGATTCACAGCAAGGGAGTACTTATTTTGAGCGGCTTTCTGGGAGCTAAATATGCTCAGGATAAGCCTTTGTCTCTTTCGGCCAGCTTAACTTTTGAACAAAGTTATTCAGGAATTGAAGGAGATAGTGCCTCCAGTGCCGAATTATATGCTTTACTGTCGAGTTTGGCTGAAGTTCCCATTTACCAGGGAATTGCCGTTACCGGATCGGTGAACCAGAATGGTGAAATCCAGCCGGTAGGTGGGGTCAACCAGAAAATCGAAGGCTTTTTTAAAGTTTGCAAGGAACAGGGGTTAAATGGAAAACAGGGGGTTATTATCCCTAAACAAAATATACCTCAGCTCATGCTGGATGAAGAGGTAATAGAAGCGGTAAAAGCTAAAAAGTTCAACATATGGGCCGTAGAACATATTGATGAAGGGCTGGAGATATTGACAGGTATGGAGGCCGGCAAGCCGGATAAGAACGGCAAATATCCTCCCGGTACCATACACTATCTGGTAGATAATAAGCTGAGAAGCTGGAGCCGCAGGCAAAATCGCATTGCCAAAACTGAAGGTAAGGGTAAGACGAGGGGTTACAGGAGGAATGCATGGTGAATCTGCGGGGATTTATTTATCTTTTGCTGACCCTGGTTCTAGTTTTTCTCTTGAGCAGCAGCGGATGCAGTACGGATTTTTCCGGATTAGATATGAAAAAAAAGCCTAAGCAGGAACTTATCAAGGTACAGATAGTTTTTACTGATGACCAGTCTATAGTCGGTTATGTTAAAAGCCTGGGTATTGAAGAACATGGTAAAGTATATGTAGGAGGATCTTCTTTAAATTATCTGTATGATAAAAACGGCAATATCATAGGCTCCTATAACTACCAGCGTGTACTCTATATCAAGATTTTGCCGGAAAAGGAAGGGCAGGAATAGACAATTTTTGCCACCCGGCATATGTTAATATATTTACAATGGAATATTATGCAAAGGAGAGGGGCGAAGAGGGGTGCAAAGGTTTCTTGACTGGTTTGAAAAGCTTTTACGCCAGGTAGATGTCAGGCTAAGGCTTATTTTAGCTTTTACCCTGGTCCTGGCTGGGGTTACAGGGTTGATGGGAATTTATGCTACTTATGTTATGGGTAACAAAATGATAACTGCAGCTGAAGAAAAATTAAAGGCAGATTTAGCTTTAACCCTTGAGCTGGTTAACCAGGAATATCCCGGTACCTGGAAAATAGTTGACAGCAGGCTTTATAAAGGAAATAGCCTGATGGAGGAAAATTATGAACTGGTTGACAGGATAGGGAAGCTAACAGGTAACACAGTTACTATTTTTAAAGGTGATATCCGGGTAGCTACTAATGTGATGAAAGATAATCAGCGTATGATTAACACCCAGGCAGCTGATTATGTAAGTGATGTGGTTCTTAAACAGGGCAGGATTTATCTGGGAGAGGCCGATGTAGTAGGAATAAAACATTTTACGGCCTATGCTCCTTTGCGAGACAAAGATGGAAATATAATAGGCATGTTTTATGTAGGTGTGCCAGCTAAGCCTTATGATGATATGGTATCCCGATTCAGGTTAAATATGATTGGCTATTCGGCTTTTGGGATTGCTGTAGGTTTGATTGCGGCTTTCCTCATTGCTTATACGGTTTATATGCCTTTAAGGCGCATCGGAAATGCGATAACCATAGCCAGTGAGGGTGACCTTACCCACAGGATTCCGGTTCGCGCTAAGGATGCCCCGGGGAGGCTGGCTACCAGGGTTAATGTGATGATAGACAGGATGCGTGAATTGCTGGGCAGAACCAAGGATTTGAGCATGACGGTAACAGAAGCCAGTACCAGGCTTTTGGAAAACTCCCGCATGAGCTCTACCCTGATGGAAAAGATGGTTACCAAGGTTGAGGAGCTTAACCAGAATACGGCTGAGCAGGCTAAGCTTACTGAAAAATCAAAAAAGGCTATAACGGAAATGTCAAGCGCTATTGAACAGCTGGCAGCTAATGCCGGAGAAGTTGCTTCTTCCGCTATGACAGCTAATGCCAGGGCCGAAGAAGGGGGCGAACGCATAAGAGAAGCCATAAACCAGATAAACACTATAAGGGATGCAGTTAACCATACCGCAGAAATAGTGGAAGGTTTAGGCAGAAAATCGCAGGAGATAGGGCAGATTGTAGATTTGATTACCAGCATAGCTGATCAGACTAATCTTTTAGCTCTGAATGCTGCTATTGAAGCGGCCCGGGCAGGAGATGCGGGGAAAGGCTTTGCCGTAGTAGCAGAAGAAGTACGGAAATTAGCAGAGGAATCAGGGGAAGCCGCCAAGAAAATAGCCCATCTTATTAGAGAAATTCAGCATGAAGCAAGGAATGCGGTCGTTTCCATGCAGAATGGCACGCAGGAAGTAAATAGCGGAACCGAGATAATTGCCAAAGCGGGAGAATTTTTCGGTCAGATAATGAGCGCGGTTTCAGTAGTAAATGAACAGATCCAGGAAATTTCCGCAGCCAGTGAAGAGATGGCAGCCAGTGCGGAAACAGCTATGATGGCCATGGAGGAAACTACCAGAACGGCTCATGACAATGCCCAGGCAGCTCTGAAAATAAACCGGATAGCCGAAGAACAGATGGCGGGAATAGAAGAGGTAAGTGCAGCTGTAGAACGGCTTAATGATATAGTAGCTTCGCTGGAAGAGGCTATGGCTTATTTTAAGATTTAACCGGCTGTTCAGGCTTTAATAAATGGGGAGGGAAGAGGGCATGAAGCAGGTTACGGCCAGGTGTATTATGTGTGGAAAAACGTATGATGTGGCGGAAGACCATAAAGATTATCCCAAGCTTGTACAATCTAAAGATGCTGTGTTTGTGTGTGACCGCTGTAATTACAAAGTTCGCTATGAGAGCGAAGAAGAGCAAAAACCGAAAAAACCCATGTAGAAGGGGTAAAAAGCTATGGAGAAGATTTGCCTGAGCAATGGATCGAAAATACTTAAAGCTTATAGCCATATATTTCCTGATGCTTCCGGAATAATTATTATCTGCCATGGCTTTCGGGGAACCAAGGAGAATGGGGGCAGGATTTTTGATTTCACCACCAGGCTTGAGAAAGCAGGCTTTGCCGTTTTAGCTTTTGATTTTACGGGCAGTGGTGAAAGCCCCGGCGATTTTTCCCGCGTTACTTTAAGCAGGCAGGCTGAGGATTTGCGAATAGTTATAGATTATGTAAAGAAAACTTTCTCTCTGCCGATAATCCTTTTAGGGCGGAGTTTTGGGGGGACTACGGTGCTGGCAGGAGGAACGGAAGATCCGGCGGTAAGGGGTTTCATTTTATGGTCAGCACCTGTTTTTCTTCCTGCTACTTTTGCCCGGCTTATACCTGCCTGGCAGTATAAGCTCTGGCAATCAGGACATAAAATAGAGCTTGCTGATGAAAACGGAGTTTTTCAATTAGAACCTGACTTAATAGAAGATTTTAGCTATCATGATATGGATAAATATATCCGCAATATAGGAAATAGGAAAACTCTTATTGTTCACGGCGGAGAAGACCAGGTGGTTCCTCTATCTAATGCGTATTATCTAACAAGTAAGCTATCTGTATGTACTTTAAAGATATTTAAAGGAGCAGACCACAAGTTTATTTATGATTATAAAAAAAGAGAAGATTATACGATAAACTGGCTGAAGCAAAACTTTGACAAGAAGCAGGAGTAACTATGGCTGATTTTTACAGTATCAAATCAGAAACGGTCCATGAGCTGGTTATAAAAAAATCGCGCTTTATTGCCTGGGCAGTTCCGGTTAGCAGTGCCGAAAAAGCGGGAGAATTTTTGGACAGGGCTCGTAAGTTATGGCCGGGAGCTGCTCATTATTGTTATGCTTATATATTGAGAGAGCCCTATGGGGAAAAGTACAGCGATGATGGAGAACCAGCTGGTACAGCGGGATTGCCGATATTAAATGTAATCAAGTCTTATAATTATACCAATGTGCTGGTGATGGTAGTAAGGTATTTTGGGGGAATACTTTTAGGCGCTTCTGGTTTAGTAAGGGCTTATGCGACGGCTGCCTCTCATGTTTTGGAACGAGCGGAAAAACAGCCTTTTATACGGGGTCAAAGGCTGAAAGTAGAAACTGATTATGTTTACTGGGGAAAAATAGAATATCTATGCCGTTTAGAAAATGTATTAACTGAAAGAGTAGTATTTGATACGGCAGTCAGAGCAGATTTTTTAGTTCCGCTAGCTAGCGTAGAAAGATTTAAAAAAAGTATAATAACTATCTCCCGGGGAACTGCGGTGATAAGTACCGGCGAATGTAAATATTACCCTGGAGATGAAGAGGCTCCTTTATAAGGGAGCTTTTTTATTATTGGAAGAGAAGGAAAAAACCTACAGCTAGAAGATAGCTCAGGGTTATCATACCCAGCGATCCTGCTAAGGTTTGCCAGAATTCTTTTTTAGTAAAACCTTGAAACATTAGTTCGTCACCCCCGCCAATTTAAGAACAAGTGTTCTTTTAATTAAGTATAAATACAAACAAAAGTTCTGTCAATATTTTTATTATAATAGTATTAATGTTTATTCCAAAATATTCCATGAAAATTGAGGAGAGGAAGATATAACAAAAGCTTTATAGATGGATTATGACTGCTCAGTTTATAAGGGAGGAAGCGGGAAGCGGGTATTTTTTCTGGGGGGGGGAACGCTTTTTTAAAGAATTGCATTAACATGAATGGTTAATTTTTTTAATCTGGTGCCAGGAAAATGTTTAATTATCAGCATATAAATAAGGGTTAATAAGGAAAAACAAAAAGCCTCTGCTTATACCGAATTTGGGTATACTTACAGAGGCGGAATAAAGCTATATAAAAATAATGGTACGCCTGAGAGGAATCGAACCTCCCCACCCGGCTCCGGAGGCCGGCGCTCTATCCACTGAGCTACAGGCGTACATCGCGATATTAGTATAGCAAAAAAGAGGACAGAAGTCAAAGTATAAGAAAAAGAGATTTGCAAAAAAATTTCTTGTAATATCAGGATATAGAGCTGTTTTGCATGCTGGTAGATGATGTACTGCGATATTGACGTGTAAGTATAGAGGTACCAAGTCCTAGTAAGTTTATAGCTGCCGAGATCATATATACATAATGTAATGCTTTAGCATAGGCGAGATTATAGGTTAAAGAAGACGGCAAGTGATTAAAAATGAATACGAATATGCTTACCGAAGAAGCGATGCCTAAAGAAAAAGAAAAATTGCGGACAGTAGATATAAATCCCCCGGTATAGCCTGATTTTTCAGGAGGCACGGAACCTAATATGGAACTGTTGTTAGGAGAGCCAAAGCTTCCCATGCCTATGCCGAGTATTATAAGCCCTATTATAGTTAGAGATAGATTGCGATTTAAGATAGAAAAAGCGAAAACCGTATGTGCCGCAGATAACATGCCAAACGAAATAGAGGTTAAAGGCATGGCTCCTATGCGATCGGAGAGATTACCAGCTATGGGAGCGGTAAGAGCCATAATTATGGGAGGAATAGTCATTAGAAATCCCGAATAGGCAGGAGATAAATACAGTATATTTTCAAAGTAAAAAGGCAGCATGAAAATAACGGAGGTTTGGGTAGTATAGGCAAGCATTGCCATGAGGTTGCCAAAAACAAAGTTTTTGTTATAAAAAAGTTCGAAGTCAAGCAAAGGATTTGAGATTTTTCTTTCCAGAAGGATAAATAAAAAAAAGAGGAAAAGGCTGATTATTAAAAACAGGCTTCGCTTTTCTGCTTCCGGGGAAAGAGCAAGCAAGAAGAGAACCAGAGACAAACTTAAGATAATAGTTCCACCTATATCTGGCTTTTGCCGATTATTATTTATTTTAGCTGGCAAGAAGAATTTTTGTGCCAGATAAAAACCTATAAGGCCGATAGGGACATTGATAAGGAATATTACAGGCCAGGGGAAATTGGCCACCAGAATACCACCCAGGCTAGGGCCAGTCATATTTCCTATACCTACCATACTAGCTGTAAAACCGAGAGCTTTGCCTCTTTCGTTAGCCGGAAAGGCAGTAGAAACTATGGCCATACCGGTTGCCATCATCATACTTGCTCCGATGGCTTGTATGATACGGGCTCCTATCAAAAAAAGAAGGCTGCGGGATAGGCTGCACAGCAGTGAGCCGGAAGCAAAGATTAAAAAACCGTAGGCGTATATTTTATGCCTTCCTACCTGGTCGCTAAGCTTGCCGAAAAACAGCAGGGTGGCAGTTATTACCAGCATATATGAGGTTACCAGCCATTGTATCTGGGATAAGGAAACGGAAAGGCTTTTAGCGATAGTAGGATTAGCAATATTTAAAATACTTCCATCCAGAGTAGACATAAAAATTCCTATATTCACAATTGACAAAACCTGCCATTTATATGCAAGACGCATTTTTCTCTCCCCAGCTTATTTTTTCATAACTCAAATTTCGCAGTTTAAAACAGGCATCAAAGCCCTAATGTATGCTGGTTGACCAGCAATCCAATATCGAACTTGACACAAAATTTCTGCGTATAAATCCTGGGAAATTTTTTTGCGCAGTTCGGCAATAAAAAGCAAAAGATACCGTATGGCGGTCTGGTAGTCAATATCCTGTACCTCATCGCATAACAAATAGAATATTTCTCCGTAACTACGTGAGTCCTGGTTGTTGCGTCGTTCCCATTCCAGCAAAATATATCTGGTAAAAACAATGGTTGTATGGGCTATGAGCATATCGTAATTTCTGCCCTGGAATTCGGAGCCTA
>NZ_FQWY01000019.1 GCF_900129805.1 Thermosyntropha lipolytica DSM 11003 | reverse complement strand
AGCAGGCGGTATTTAAGCACTCCCATAGCCCCTGTCCCAAGAAACAGGAACTCGCGCCCTTATCCGGGTCTCCCCACTTGCCCTGAAAAGATTACTCTCTTCAGGACAGAGATGTCTCGCACTTTCTCCTACGTTGATTCTGAGTGCAGCACTATTTTCATCTATTTCAATTCTTGTGTTGAGATTTCCCTTCTTTGTCTTGTCTCCTCTTGAGTAGAGATGGCCTTTTCTTTTTTCCTGCCATTTTTGTTGCAGTTTTTTATATTCATTTCCATTTATATGCCGTTTCTTGAGTTTTTTAAATAAATTCCTGCCGCCGAAAATAACTTTACTGGGGTTTTCGCCTTTTTCTCTGCATGACTCAAGAACGCTTTTTGCCTTTATTATCGCATCATCTGCATACCTCGAATTCAGGTGAAAAACCCCTTGAAGGTCTCTTTTAAGTTCGTTTCTGGTTTTGCCTTCTAGAAGCCTGTGGTATGCAAATCTCATGCAGGCTGACCATCTTCTCATTAAATCCGCTACTGCTCGCTCATCTTCTTTGCTCGGGAAAGTAAGTTTAGTCTGTATTGTTATCATCCCTTTTATCACCTCTTTGTCCGTAAATCCTGGCTGCAAATGAGGTGACTATTGCTATTAAGTCTTCTGCCATTTTTCTAGTTTATAATTGTTCTTCAGCTGATCCTTTACTTTTTGCATACTTAATAACATCTATTATCACCAATTAAAGTTATATCACTTTGTATTACTATGGTTTGTTGTCGCTAACCTCCTTAATTAAATATACACTATATGCAAAATTTTATTATAAAAAAAGAAATTTATCCATAAAAAACGGGGATTTTAGGTTATAATGTTTTTTATAATTGGCGATGTTTGTTTTTTGAAGGAGGCTAATAACCATAAGATGACGGTTTGGAAGATAAAGGATTTTTCTCGACATAAGGCTGGGCAGCTGCAAGATAAATTGGGCTTATCCTGGCCTTTAGCTGTTTTGCTTACCCAGAGGGGAATAGATGAAGAAGCCAAGGTACATAAATTTCTTGCAGGAGGATTGAATGATTTAATTTCTCCTTATCGCATGCAAGGTATAAACCAGGCAGTTTTAAGGATAAAGGAGGCGGTTAGCCGGGGAGAAAAGGTAGTCATATATGGTGATTATGATGTAGATGGTATATGCAGTACGGTGATAATGCTTAAATGTCTGGAAAAGTTGGGCTTAAAGGCTGATTATTATATTCCAGACCGCTTTAGTGAAGGTTATGGACTCAATGAAGAAGCAGTCATTAAGCTGGCTGAAAAAGGCTATAATCTGCTTATAAGTGTTGACTGTGGGATAACTTCAGTTAAAGAGGCAGAAACGGCAGCCCAACTGGGTATGGATATGATAATAACTGATCATCACACTCCCCCTGAGGTATTGCCGGAAGCTAAGGCTATAATAAACCCTAAGCTGGATGAAGAAGAAGATATCATGCATCTGGCCGGGGCAGGAGTAGTTTTCAAACTGGCAGAAGCTTTAATTGGAGAAGAGGCTTATCATTTTATAGAGCTGGCTGCTTTAGCTACAGTTGCTGATATTATGCCTCTTACCGGTGATAACCGGATTATTGTAAAAGAAGGTTTAAAGAGGATGCCGGCTACCAGGAACCGGGGGCTTAAAGCCCTTTTGGAGAAAACCGGGCTTAGAGAAAAAGAGGAAATTACTCCCTGGCATCTGGGATTTATCATAGCTCCCCGGATTAATTCGGCAGGAAGGCTCTATAAGGCGGATTTAGCGGTAGAGCTTTTTTTGCGCGATGATGAGGCTGCATGCCAGGAGATTGCCGAAAAGCTTTGCCAGCTAAATAATGAGCGCAAAAACCTGGAGGATTGTATCTGTAAAGAAGTGGTTTTAAAGGTCGAAAATGAGGTGGATCTGGAAAGGGAAAAGATTATTGTAGTGGCAGGTGATAACTGGCATCCTGGGGTTTTAGGGATTGTAGCTTCCCGCATCTGTGAAAGGTATAACCGGCCTGCTGTCCTTATATCCTGGGAAGAAGGGATGGGACGTGGTTCGGGAAGGAGTACAGGGGACATAAATCTTTATGAGGCTTTAGCTTCTTGCCGTTCAGAACTGGTTCATTTTGGCGGCCATAAGATGGCAGCCGGGCTTACTATAGAAAGAGATAAATTTGCGGTTTTTAAAGAAAAATTATCTGCCTGGGCCAGGGATAATATAGATGCCGCTCTTCTTAAACCGGTTTTATTAATTGATTGTGAAATCAGGCCAGAAGATATAAATGAAAGATTGTTAGATGAGATAGAGAAGTTAAAGCCTTATGGGGAAGGCAATGAGATCCCTTATTTTATAGCGCGCAAAATGGAGGTAACCTCTGCTTATCTGGTAGGCAAGGACAGGGATCATGTTAAAATGAACCTCAATCCCGGCAACCTGGCAGCAGTAGCTTTTGGCAAACCTGAATTTATGAATTTTCCGCTGGATAAGTGTTATCATGATGTAGTCTTTTATCTGGAATATAATGATTTTAGAGGGGAAAGAACTATTCAGCTGAAGATTAAAGAAATAAAGCCATCTTTTGTGCCTGATAATCCCTATATCGCCTCATCCCACCTGAATAAACGGGAGTGGTGGACAGGGATTTTATCTCCCATAGAAGAAGGAAAGCCAGTAGTTTTACTTTATCCCACTTACCGGGTGTTAAAAAAACATGCTTTACAGCTGGAATTGTTTTTTAGGCCCGGGGTTTTGTGTGCCATACATGGTAAGCTGGCTCCGGAAGAGAGAAAAAGGAGATTACAATATCTTATAAAAAATGAAAATAAAATATTTCTCTTGACTCAGGCTTTGTATGATTATATATGTAAAAAAAAGCTGGTAAAAGATTGGCCTTATATAATAAAAGTTATGGATGATAAAGCCGGAGCAGGAATTTATTATGGGTATGATAACTGGGAAGAGCAGATGGTTGCCAATATAAAGTGGAAAGATAAATGGCGATACTCCGGGAAAAAAAAGGTATTGGTGTATGCCAATAAAATGAGCACGCTTAAGCTCTGGCAGGAGAAGATCCCCAATGTACTGATAGAAGCCGGAGAAGAGGATGTAAGGAAACGCGATTATATGCGCCATGTTTTTGATGCCCTGGAGGAAGGGGTATTGTTGACTGATGGGGGAACAGGCAGATTTATTGCGGAATTAGATGAAGTAGTTTTTGCCGACATGCCTTTAAGCCTTTATGAAACCAGGCTGGTTATGGATCAGATAGCAGCAGCTGACCAAATAAATCCGGTGTTTTTATTTAGTCAGGAAAAATTAGATGAGCATGATATTTTTTTAAAACGACATTATCCTGATGCCGGTATAGTAAAATCAGTATTGACTTATTTGTTCAGACATCCGGGAGCAGTTCTTGAGGTGGAACTGGAAAAGTTGACCCATGAGGTAAATAAATTGACCGATGGGGATTTAAAGAAACAGGATGTGGCTGCTGTTTTGCACATTCTTAGTGATTTGGACTTGTGTCAAATAAGAAAAAAGGGTAGTATTATGGAAATAAAGCTTTTGCAGCCTGCAGTGGCGACTGTTGATATTGCGGAATCTCCTTATTATCTGGAAGGACTGGCGGAAAAAAAGGCTTTTTATAACTGGAAAAGCAGGATAATGGAGCTTTGGCGTGGTGATAATGATGTTAGGAACAGAAATGATCGGACCGGAAAAAATAATTGAAAAGGTTAAATCATATGATCCTGATGCCGATATTGAACTGATTGAGAGGGCCTATAACTGTGCCTATGCAGCTCATGCCGGACAAAAAAGGATTTCCGGGGAACCTTATATAATTCATCCTCTGGAAGTAGCTCTTATTTTGGCTGATCTGGAACTAGATGTAGAAACTATTGCCGCTGCTCTCCTGCATGATGTGATAGAGGATACTCATCTTACCTATTTGAATATTGTAGATGAATTTGGGGAAGAAATCGCCCTGCTGGTTGATGGGGTAACCAAACTGAGCCGTATCGATTTTAAGTCGAAAGAAGATGCTCAGGCGGAAAATCTCCGCAAGATGTTTATTGCTATGGCTAAAGATATACGGGTTATTTTGATAAAGCTGGCTGACCGGCTGCATAATATGCGCACTCTGCACTATCATCAGAATGAGGAAAAGCAAAAGGAAATTGCCCGGGAAACCTTGGAAATTTTTGCTCCTTTGGCCCATAGATTAGGGATATTTAAGATTAAATGGGAATTAGAAGATTTAGCTTTTTATTATCTGGATAAAGAAATGTATTATGAAATTGCCAAAAGGCTTAAACAAAAGCGGAAAGAAAGAGAAGAATATGTACACGAGCTTATTGCGCAAATAAAACAGAGATTGGATGAAATGGGGATTGAAGCCGATATTGCCGGCCGTCCTAAAAATATTTACAGTATATACAAAAAGATGGTCAAGCAGAATAAGGATATTGATGAGATATATGACAAGATCGCCATCCGGGTGATAGTAAATGATGTACGGGATTGTTATGGGGTTTTGGGAATAATCCATACTATGTGGAAGCCTTTGCCGGGAAGATTTAAAGATTATATAGCTACTCCCAAGCCTAATATGTATCAGTCCCTCCATACTACCCTTATCGGCAAAGGTGGCGAACCTTTTGAGGTGCAGATAAGAACCTGGGAGATGCACAGAACGGCTGAATATGGCATAGCTGCCCACTGGAGGTATAAAGAAGGTGATAATCCCAAAGAAAGGAAGTTTGATGAAAAACTTTCCTGGCTGAGGCAACTTCTGGAGTGGCAGCAGGATGTCAAGGATACGCGTGAATTTATGGAGTCCCTTAAGATAGACCTTTTTGATGATACGGTATTTGTTTTTACTCCCAAAGGGGCTGTTATTGAACTCCCTAAAGGAGCATGCCCGGTAGATTTTGCCTACCGTGTGCATACGGAAGTAGGACATCAGTGTATTGGAGCCAAGGTTAATGGCCGCATAGTGCCGCTGGATTATCCCTTGGGAAATGGCGATATCGTTGAGATTATAACTTCCAAACATTCACCCGGGCCTACCTATGACTGGCTTAACTTTGTAAAGACTTCAACGGCTAAAAGCCGTATAAAACAGTGGTTTAACCGGGAAAAGAAACAGAGCAATATAATCAAAGGCAGAGATATTTTAGAAAAGGAGCTTAAAAAGAAACACCTTGATCCCAAGGAATTGATGAAAGAGGCCAAACTTACGGAAGTGGCCAAAAAGTTTAATTTTAATACGGCTGATGATCTGCTGGCGGCGGTAGGAGATGGAGTTATAACCCCTAATCAGGTTATAAACCGGCAAAAAGAACTGTTTTTCCCGGCTACGCAGGTAGAAGATATAATAGAGATTGCCCATGCTAATCAAAAAACGACTGCTAAAAACCGGGAAGCTGCGGCTTTACGCATAAAAGGGGTAGATGATGTAGCTATAAGGCTTGCCCGCTGCTGTAATCCCCTCCCGGGAGATAAGGTTTTGGGCTATATAACCAGAGGACGCGGGGTTTCCGTACATCGCCAGGATTGTCCCAACCTGCAAAATTATTTAAAAAATGAACCTGATCGGATAATCGAAGTAGAATGGTCAGATGACAAAGGCATGTTTAATGTGGAGATTGAAGTTAAGGCTTATGACCGTGATCGTTTAACTACAGATGTGATGACAGTAATTGCCGATATGAAAATCCATATTAATTCTGTTTATTCCCGGGTTACCAAAAATGATGAAGCTTTGATAAACCTTAAACTGGAGATTAAAGATATAAACCGTTTGTATGCCGCTATGCAGAGAATTAAAAAAGTGAAGGATGTTCTAGAAGTAAGAAGGGTTTTACCAGGAGAAGTAAGAGGTGATTAAGGTTTGCGAGCTGTAGTACAGAGAACTAATCACAGTAAGGTTACCGTAGAAGGTGAAGTAAAAGGTGAGATTTTAAAAGGTTTAACTGTTTTACTGGGGATAAAAAAAGGGGATAGCGAAAAAGATGCCGCGTATATGATGGATAAAATAGCTAATTTGCGCATTTTTGAAGATGAAGATGGTAAAATGAATCTTTCGCTTCTTGATATAAAAGGGGAAATCCTTTTAGTAAGCCAGTTTACTCTCTACGGTGATGCCCGCAAGGGAAGACGGCCCAGTTTTAGCGATGCAGAGATTCCTGAACGAGCTGAAGAGCTGTTTAACTACTGTGTAAAGATTTTAAGGGATATGGGCATAAAGGTGGAAACCGGGGTTTTTGGAGCAGGTATGCAGGTGCTTATCGAAAATGACGGTCCCTGTACTATACTTTTAGATAGTGAGCGAATATTTTGAGGATAGGAGGAAGAAACGGGTGATACTCAAGTGTTTAGAGATCAATACGGTAGGGGTTAACTGTTATATAGTAGGGTGTGAGGAAACCAGGGAAGTGGCAGTTATAGACCCGGGAGGTAATCCGCGGGCTATCGTGAATCTTTTGGAACAGGAAGGGCTGAAGGCAGTTTATATAATAAATACCCATGGGCATGTAGACCATATAGGTGGCAACCGGGGGGTAAAAGAGGCTACGGGAGCCGCAATACTTATTCATGAAGGTGATGCCAAAATGCTTACCAATGCCGTAGCTAATTTTTCCTTTTTATTTGGCGGCAAGGTAATAAGTCCTCCTGCGGACAGGCTTCTTAAAGAAGGGGATATAATAAAAATAGGCAACACTGTCGAGTTAGAAGTAATTCATACCCCGGGACACAGTCCCGGCAGCATATGCCTTAAAACAGGAGATGTTATTTTTGTTGGCGATACCCTGTTTCAGGGTTCAGTAGGAAGGACTGATTTCCCCGGTGGTTCTCACAAGCAGCTTATCACTAACATAAAGGAAAAATTGCTCTGTTATGATGACCATGTAGTATGTTATCCGGGACATGGACCAGCTACCACTATTGGCTTTGAGAGACAATATAATCCGTTTTTATAAAAGGATCTTTACAAATTTAATTTTATTTGGCATAATATAGTTTAACTATAACAGGTAAATAACTTGTTAAATGCGATGAAGAAGTAAAGTAGGTTTGTGGAATTATCCAGAGAGGAGATGCCGTGGGCTGGAAGCATCTCTATAAGGAAGCAAACTGAAGTTCACTTTGGAGCACCCGGCTGAAACAGAGGGGAGTAGGTCGTGGCGGAACTCTCACCGTTAAAAGAGAGGGGATATCGGATAATACCTGTATCCTTATAATAAGCGGGCCGTATGGCAATTTGGGTGGTACCGCGGGAAGTAAAGCTTCTCGTCCCATAGGGATGAAAAGCTTTTTTTATTAGTATAGGTTATTATCCCGTATCCTTTTAATGAGTGGGCTTTTGTGCCAATCAGGGTGGTACCGCGGGAGAACAAACCTCTCGTCCCTTCAAAAGGGATGAGAGGTTTTTATTTTAGGTATATTTCTGAAGAAAGGGTGGTTATTTATGAAAAATTTATCAGCTAAATACGGAAAAGATATGCTGGTTTTGCGTCGCAATAAAGAAGAGAATACCGTAATTAAAGTAAAGGGATGTGTGATCGGCCAGGAACAAATAGTGGCCGTAGCCGGTCCCTGTGCCGTAGAAAATGAGGATATGCTGAAAGAAACTGCTTTCAAGGTAAGAGCTGCTGGGGCTCTGATTTTAAGGGCAGGAGCTTATAAGCCCCGTACTTCCCCGTACAGTTTCCAGGGTTTAGGAGAAACCGGCCTTAAGATTCTGGCCCGCATCGGGCAAGAAATGAATATGCCGGTAATTACTGAGGTTATGGATAGTGAAGACATAGCTTTAGTAGCCGAATATGCAGATATTCTGCAGGTAGGGGCCCGCAATATGCACAACTTTTCTCTCCTGCGCAAATTAGGAAAGATAAATAAGCCGGTAGTTTTGAAGCGAGGGCTGGCGGCTACGATTGAAGAATGGCTTTTGGCTGCTGAGTACATCTTAGCTGGTGGAAATGATAAAGTTATCCTATGTGAAAGGGGAGTCAGAACTTCAGAACCCTGGACCCGCAATACCCTGGATTTATCTGCAGTAGCTCTGGTAAAAGAGATTTCCCATCTGCCGGTTCTGGTAGATCCGAGCCATGCTACCGGCAGAAGGAGCCTGGTTATCCCGATGGCGAAAGCGGCCATAGCGGCAGGAGCTGACGGAATTATGGTAGAAGTACATCCCGAGCCGGAGAAAGCCTTATCAGATGGTGAACAATCCTTAACTCCCCGCGAATTCAGCCGTTTGATGCGGGAGTTAGAAGAAGTAGCCAGAGCGGTGGGAAGGAGGTTAAGATAAAATGAGGTGTGCGGTATTAGGACCAAAAGGAACCTTCAGTGAAGATGCGGCTCTTCTTTACTGGCCGCAAGCTGGGGAAATAAAGGTAGCCCCTACGATAAAGATGCTTTTTGACCAGCTTATACAGAGAGAAATAGATGATATCCTGGTCCCGATAGATAATTCTTATGCCGGTTCCATAGACTCTACCATGCAGGCTTTGAATGATTATGAAGTCAGTATACACGGGGAAATTATACTTGATATTGAACAATGCCTTTTAGCCAATAATAACTACCGGATAGAAGAATTAGAGCTTCTGGTATCACATCCGGCAGCCCTTATGCAGTGCAGCACTTTTATCGAAGAAAACCTGCCGGATATAAGAACGGAAATAACAGGAAGTACCGCCCGGGCTGTACAAATAGTAAAAGGGGAAACGCGTAAAGCGGTGGCTATTGGCAGCAGCTATGCGGCTGAACTCTACGGCATGCATATATTGTGCCGGGGGATAGAAAATGCCTGTAATCAAACGCGTTTTATCCATGTAAGGCGAAGAGATAAAGTTCAATATGAAGGGGATAAAGGAAGTTTGATTTTTACCCTCCCTGATAAGCCAGGTGCCTTATATCAGGCTTTAGAGGTTTTTGCCCGTCGGGGTATAAATCTTTGTAAGATTGAATCGAGGAGAAGCGGAAAGCTTAGAGATAGTTTTGCTTTCTACATAGAATTTGATAATCTTGGTCAAGATGCTGTGCTACCTGAAATTTTGACCGAACTTGGCAAACAGAGCCGGGAAATCAAGTTTCTAGGTATGTACAGCAGGGATAGGAGGAAAAAGGATGTTTATTTACATGGAGCTTGCACCGGAAAATTTGTATGACTATATGCATGAACTTGTACGCATGGGTTATCCCGATGCCCGTGTTACCATGAAGTTTTGCCCGGAGGCTGAAGTAGTAATAAGGATAAAGAGTGAGGAAAAAAAGGGAGGCTTATTTTTCACCGGAGAGATTGAAGAAGGAGAAAAAAAGACGGATTTTAGCCATTTTTACCCGTTAAAAAGTGAAGATGGGCATAATGAAATGCATAAAATAGCCCGGATTTTTATCTTTGAGCTTTTATTCAGGCATTTAGGGAAGAAGGTGAATGCCTACGGCATACTTACCGGAGTAAGGCCGGTAAAACTAGTACACCGGCTTTTGGACCTTAATTATGATAGGGAAAAAATAGAGTCAATATTAAAAGATGAGTATTTGCTGACAGATGATAAGGCAAAAATTCTGGTAGAGGTGGCTTGCCGTAACCGGCCTTATCTTCTCACCCGGGAAGAGGCATATAAACTGGTAAGCTTATATATCGGGATACCTTTTTGTCCTACCCGCTGTTATTATTGTTCTTTTCCCGGGGCGGTGCTCAAGGATTATGCCCTTGAGATACCTCCTTTTATGCAGGCCTTAAAGTATGAAATAGAAGGGATAGGGAATTTTTTGCGCAGCCAAAATATTAAAGTGCAGACCATTTATATAGGTGGAGGCACCCCTACAGTACTTTCTGAATCTGACCTGGAGAATCTATTTATTGTGCTGCATGATAATTTTATCCTGGATAATATTGCAGAAATTACTGTAGAGGCGGGCAGACCTGATACTCTGACCAGGTCGAAACTTAAGATTTTGCAGGGGGCAGGAGTAAACAGGGTCTGCATTAATCCTCAATCTATGTGTGATGCTACTTTAAGAGCAATAGGAAGAAATCATGATGTGAAAGGGGTGATACAGGCTTATAATGATGCCCGTGCCATAGGCATAACCAATATAAATATGGATGTAATCATAGGTTTGCCAGGAGAAAATTTAAGACAAAATATGCACACAGCAAGGGAAATTTTATCTTTAGAACCGGAAAATGTGACTGTCCATACCCTGGCGGTAAAAAGAGGAGCCAAAATGGCTGAAGAAGGCAGAAAAGGTACTGATGCTGCCAGAATAGCTGAGGTGAGTCAGGGGGTAGCTTATTTTTGGGAAACTCTTACCGGTGCAGGTTATGTTCCGTATTATCTGTACCGGCAGAAGTATATGCAGGCCAGCATGGAAAATACCGGATTTTCCAAACCGGGCAGGTTTTGTTTATATAATATCCAGATGATAGAGGAAAGGCAGACTATCATCGGTTTAGGGGGAGGAGCAGCCAGTAAATTTGTAAATCCAGCTGATTGGACATTGAGTTCTCTTTATAACCCTAAAAATCCCCAGGCCTACTGTGATGGGGTTTTTGCCCTGGTAAATCGCAAAGTTGACAAGCTAAAATGCTTAAATTAGAATTATCAAGGAATAACTTGATCTTGGAGGATAAGGAATGCAGATAAAAGTTCCCCGGGGGACTTATGACATTTTACCCCCTCAGTCTTCAAAGTGGCATTATTTAGAGAAAATATTGCGGGAAACAGCAGAAGTTTTTGGCTACCGGGAAATAAGGACCCCTATTTTTGAACATACTGAACTGTTTGAGAGAGGGGTAGGAGAAAGCACGGATATTGTAAGCAAAGAAATGTATACTTTTGCTGACAAATCAGAACGCAGCTTAACTCTAAGGCCGGAAGGAACTGCTTCCTGTGCCCGGGCTTTGATCGAACATAGTGCTTACAGCGGGCTTCTACCTGTTAAGTGGTATTATATGGGGCCTATGTTCCGCTATGACCGCCCGGAAACGGGAAGGTACAGGCAGTTTCACCAATTTGGGGTAGAAGCTTTTGGCAGCTTAAGCCCTTACATGGATGCGGAAGTAATTATTTTACTGGTAGAAATTTTACACAGGTTAGGGCTTAAAGATTATGAGCTGCATCTGAATTCGGTAGGGTGTCCGAAATGTCGCAGAGCATACAGAGAAAAGCTTATTTCCCATATTAAGCCGGTTAAGGATCTTTTGTGTCCTGACTGCCAGGGCCGTTATGAAAAAAATCCCCTGCGGGTTTTGGATTGCAAAAATGAAGCATGTCATGCTGCCATAAAAGGTTATCCTGTCCTTTATGACAGTTTATGCGATGAGTGCCGGGAGCATTATGCTGAGGTACGCAAAGCCTTGAGTGATAACCAGGTATCATACATACATGATGATAATCTGGTACGGGGCCTTGATTATTACACCAATACCGCTTTTGAGGTACATATACCAGGGATTGGTGCGCAGAGTGCTGTAGGTGGAGGCGGCAGGTATAATGGCCTGGTAAAAGCATGTGGAGGCCCTGATATAGGCGGAGTAGGATTTGCTTTAGGGATGGAAAGGCTGCTTTTGGCTCTGGCAGAGGGAGAAGAAGAAAAGGCAGGCATAGTTGATGTTTTTGTTGCCGTTATGGACAGACAGTATGAGGATATAGGGGTAAAAATACTGACTGATCTGCGCCGGGCAGGAATAAAGGCAGATAAAGATTATACCGGAAAAAGCCCCAAGGGGCAGATGAAGCATGCCGATAAGCTGGGAGTAAAGATGGCGATTTTACTGGGAGAAGATGAAGTTAAAAATAGTTTTGTAACCGTAAGAGATATGATTAGCAAAGAACAATACCAGGTAGGCCACAGGGAACTTATAGATTTCATAAAGAGGCATATAAAAGCATAAGTTAGGAGGAAAAGGGTTAATGAAGAGAACTCACAGCGCGACTGAACTTGATGTTGAGCATATAGGACAGGAAGTTGTTTTAAATGGCTGGGTGGATACGAGAAGGGACCATGGAGGGCTTATTTTTATCGATCTGAGGGACCGTTCCGGGATAATTCAGATTGTTTTCAGTCCGGAAGTGAATGAAGAAGCTTTTCGCTTAGCGGAAAAGGTAAGAAATGAATATGTTATTGCGGTAAAGGGTAAGGTCTGCCGAAGGCCGGAAGCTACGGAAAATCCTAATTTAAAGACAGGAAAGATTGAGATTTATGTTGAAAAAATGGAAGTCTTAAGTTCAGCCAAAACTCCGCCTTTTTATATTGAGAATGGCATAGATGTAGATGAAAACTTAAGGCTTAAATACCGCTATCTGGACTTAAGGCGCCCGGAAATGCGTGATAACCTGCTCTTAAGACACCGGGTAGTTAAGACTATCCGCGATTATCTGGACAGCCGGGGTTTTATTGAAATAGAAACCCCTATACTTACGAAAAGCACTCCGGAAGGGGCTAGGGATTATCTGGTGCCGAGCCGCGTGCATCCGGGCGAGTTTTTTGCTCTCCCCCAGTCACCGCAGATTTTTAAACAGCTTTTGATGGTAGCCGGTATGGAAAAATATTTCCAGATAGCCAGGTGCTTTAGGGATGAGGATTTAAGGGCTGACCGGCAACCTGAATTTACCCAGCTGGATATGGAAATGTCTTTTATTGATGAGGAAGATATTTTTAGTCTGGTAGAAGAAATGATGGCAAGGATTTTTGAAGCGGGAATAGGGAAGAAACTTGCTACCCCTTTCCCCAGGATTAGCTATGATGAAGCTATGAAAAAGTATGGCTCAGATCGTCCAGATCTTCGCTTTGCTCTGGAAATTGTGGATATAACCGAACTGGTAAGAGAGGTTGAGTTTAAGGTTTTCTCGGCGGCAATCGAGTCAGGAGGGGTAGTGAGGGCTTTAAATGCTAAAACCTGTGGAAGTTTTTCCCGCAAGGAAATTGATGATTTAACTAAAATAGCACTTGCCTGTGGAGCTAAAGGCCTGGCCTGGATAGTCGTAACGGAAAATGAGCTTAAATCACCTATAACCAAGTTTTTTACGGAAGAACAGATGGCAGGTATTTTAAAAGCGCTGGATGCTCAGCCAGGAGACCTTTTGCTTTTCAGTGCTGATAGCGAGGAAGTTGTATGCCGGGTATTGGGAACCTTGCGCTTAGAGCTGGCTAAAAGGCTTAACCTCATTGATGAAGATAAGCTCAGTTTTGTGTGGGTAATAGATTTCCCGCTTCTGGAATATGATGAAGAAGAAAAAAGGTATGTAGCTGTACATCATCCCTTTACCTCGCCCCGGCTGGAAGACCTGGATATTCTGGAAAAGAGTCCGGAAAAAGTAAAGGCCAGGGCTTATGATCTGGTGCTTAACGGCACGGAAATTGGAGGAGGAAGTATAAGGATTCACCGCCGGGACGTACAGGAAAGAATGTTTGCTCTTTTAGGGCTGAACCAGGAAGAAGTGCGTGAAAAATTCGGTTTTATGCTGGATGCTTTTGAATATGGGACTCCGCCCCATGGAGGAATAGCTTTCGGCATTGACCGTCTGGTGATGATTATGGCGAAAAGAAATACCATAAGGGATGTTATAGCATTTCCTAAAACCCAGAGCGCTTCCTGTCCCTTAACTAATGCTCCTTCTCCGGTTACACCCAAGCAGTTAAGGGAGTTGCACATAAAAGTAAGAGAAAATTAGCAAAATTTTGACAAAATACCTCGCAATTACAGCCGGGGTTTATTGAAGAAAGCCTTGCTATATGGTATTATGTAACTAGCAAAAGAGAATTAGACAGCATCCCTGCTGTGTGCGTGAGAAGTCGTAAGTTTTTGCCAACACAAAGACAAAGGGAGCCTGGACTCTGTATATGGCATGGAAGCCCCTGATAAGGGGGAACCATAAAGTATACAGGAGGGCACCCACCTGGTATTTGGGGTTTAAACTACGACTTATCACGGCTCGGTGGGGTTTTTTATTTATGCGGTGTGAGGGAAGAATATGCCAGGTTATTTTACACGTACCGAACTGCTTATTGGCAAAGAGAATATGGAAAAAATAGCAAAAGCTTCCGTAATGGTGATTGGCCTGGGCGGGGTAGGTTCTTATGCAGCAGAAGCGGTGGCCCGGGCAGGAGTAGGGAATATAATCCTGGTTGACCATGATAAGGTGGTAGAGAGCAACATAAACCGGCAGCTCCCGGCTTTAACTTCTACTCTGGGCCGGCTTAAGGTAGAGGTGATGGGGGAGAGAATAAAAGATATAAATCCGGACGTTAATTTAAGGATCATATCCCTGCCCTATAATGAAGATACAAGTAGTGAGATATTAAAGGGTACGCTGGATTATGTTATAGATGCTATTGATTCTCTGCCCGATAAGCTTCACCTCATTAAAACCTGTTTGGGGAATAAAATACCTATTGTAAGTTCTATGGGAACTGCTAACCGGCTTAATCCCCAGTTTTTAAAGATTGGTGATATCAGCCAAACCCGAATCTGCCCTATGGCTAGAAAGATAAGGCGCGAGCTTAGAAAAGAAGGCATCTTCAAAGGGTTACCCGTTGTATATTCCGAAGAAGAGCCGGTTAAGAATGATTATAACGGCGAAACCAGGTTAGGGAGCATAAGTTATGTTCCTTCGGTAGCCGGCCTTTTACTGGCTAGTTTTGTAATTAATTCCCTTATTTCCAAATAAAGAGATGTTTAAGAAGTTTTCGTAAATAAGGGGGGATGTCAGGGCTTTGCTGGCAGATAGTGAGTTTTTTTATCAAATATATGAAATGCTATTGGCTCATTTTGGACCCCGGGGATGGTGGCCGGGGGAAAGTACATGGGAAATAATGGTGGGTGCTGTTTTGACCCAGGCGGTGGCCTGGAAGAATGTAGAAAAGGCTATTTTAAACTTAAAACGGGCAGGCCTTTTAGAGCTAGAAGCAATGTGTAGAGCCGAGGAGGGAAAAATAGCTGAGCTTATAAAACCTGCTCTGTATCACAGGCAAAAAGCCAGAAAGCTTAAAAATCTGGCCGGTTATGTGAAGGAAAGATACGGGGGAAATCTCGAGCTGATGTTTAGCCAGGAAACGAAAAACCTGAGAGGGGAATTGCTTTCTTTGTGGGGGATAGGCAAGGAAACTGCTGACTCTATTCTGCTTTATGCCGGGGAAAAGCCGGTATTTGTCATCGATGCTTATACGATAAGAATATTTTCCCGCCTGGGAATAGTAGACCAGAATACAAGCTATGATATGATGCAGGAATTGATGCATAGATTCTTGCCCTCCGAGGTAGAGCTTTACAATGAATATCATGCCTTACTGGTAGCTTTAGGTGCTAATTATTGCAAAAAAAATAATCCGATTTGCAATCTTTGCCCTATAAATAATTTTTGCAATTATTTAAAAATCCAGAAGGAAAATAAATAAGGAGGTCGAATATTTTGATTTACTGGGATCAGGAAAAGGAATGTATGCCGATCGAACAGCTGAGGGAACTGCAGTTAAGAAGGCTTAAAGAAACGGTTTATCGGGTTTATGCTTTTGTGCCAGCTTATCAAAAGAAAATGGATGCGGCAGGTATTAAACCAGATGATATAAAAACCCTGGATGATCTTAAAAAACTTCCTTTTACTACTAAACAGGATCTGAGGGATAATTATCCTTTTGGACTATTTGCTGTTCCCATGAGTGAAGTAGTCCGAATACATTCTTCTTCAGGGACTACTGGCAAACCGACGGTAGTAGGCTATACCAAAAAAGATATCGACATATGGGCAGAGCTTATGGCCAGAGCTCTGGTAAGTGCTGGGGCTACCAGACATTCTGTGATACAAAATGCTTATGGATATGGTCTTTTTACAGGCGGCCTGGGCGTACACTATGGAGCAGAGAGGATCGGGGCTTCGGTTATTCCGAGCTCAGGAGGAAATACCAAGAGGCAGATTATGCTTATGCAGGATTTTGGCACTACTATTTTAACCTGTACTCCGTCTTATGCCCTTTTCATGTATGAAGTTATGCAGGAAATGGGAGTAGATCCAGCTGACTTAAAACTTAAGGCAGGCATATTTGGAGCTGAGCCCTGGTCAGAAAATATGCGGCGGGAAATTGAAAATAACCTTAAGATAGATGCTTATGACATATATGGCTTGAGTGAAATAATAGGCCCGGGAGTAGCTGTGGAGTGCAAATACAAGAATGGCTTACATATTGCCGAAGACCATTTTATTGCCGAGATCATAGATCCGGAAACGGGAGAGGTTTTGCCCGAGGGGGAACAGGGAGAACTGGTTATAACTGCGATTACCAAAGAGGCATTGCCTATAATAAGGTACCGGACCCGGGATTTGACAACTCTTGACCGCACACCCTGCCCGTGCGGAAGGACCCATGTCCGCATGCAAAAGGTTCTGGGGCGTTCTGATGATATGGTCATCATACGGGGAGTAAATGTTTTCCCTTCCATGGTAGAAAGCGTGCTGCTTAACATACCCGGCGTAGAACCGCATTATTTGCTGGTGGTTGACCGCAAAGGCAATCTGGATGAATTAGAAGTGCAGGTAGAAGTTTCGGAAAAGGTATTCAGTGATGAAGTAAGAAAATTAGAAGAACTAGGTGCCCATATAAGAAGAGAACTGGAAAGTGCCCTGGGGGTAAGTGTTAAAGTGAGATTGGTAGAACCCAAGTCTATAGAGCGCAGTGAAGGCAAAGCCAAGAGGGTTATTGATAAACGCAAATTCTAAAGGAGGGATATAGATGGCGAAACAGATATCAGTTTTTCTGGAAAATAAAGCAGGAAGGCTTGCTCATGTAACCAGGGTTTTAGGCGATGCAGGTATAAATATTCGTGCCCTTTCTATTGCTGATACTTCTGATTTTGGTATTCTGCGGCTTATCGTATCTGACCCCGATAAAGCTTATAAGGTATTGAAAGAAGCAGGCTTTACTGTAAGTGAAACTGAAGTAATTGCTGTACAGGTGCCTGATGCGCCGGGAGGTTTGGCTTCGGTTTTAGAGCAGATGTCGGAGGAAAATCTCAATATCGAATATCTCTATGCCTTTTTAGGCACTTCAGAAAACGATGCCTTGGTGATTTTTAAGGTCGAAGATATTGAAAAGGCGCGCAAGGCTTTTATCGAGCGCGGGATAAAATTTCTGGATGAAACCAGGCTTTATCAGCTTTAATCTGGATTCCAATGCAGGCAAAAGATTTCTTGATCTTTTGCCTGCATGTAAGTAATCATACCAGTTTTTTACTCATATAATTCTTCTAGATATCATTCCTCATTCACGGCAAATCGTTTTTCACCTATCGTGGCTACTGATTCTGCTTTATCTGATTTCTAGCTTGTTTCTTGCCTGTATGCATCATTTCTTCACAGCATTTTCCCCACTCTTTTTGCAACAATTTTCAAAAAATTATAACAAAGGAGGTGAAAAGATGAAACAAGCTCTGAGTTTGGGCCTTCTGGTTGCCGTATTATTCGCCATATTCGTGTATTTCCAGGAAGCAGTAGGGGCCAGTGCTTTTTATATAGCTGCCCTCTCTATGGCTATGTTTGCTGTAATCGGTCCTTTTGGTGATTATTTCAAGACCGCTGTTGCCATGTTGATCGGGGTAATCATAGCCATGGCAGGTATAATAATTCTGGCTGCCAAGTTCCCGCTGCCTCCGGACAACATAGCCTATGTAGCTCTAGTATCAGGGATTGCCGTATTTATACTCGTTTTACTGTCGGCAACTGGATTGCGCATTGATGCTATGTTCATCGGCTGGGCAGGATACCATGCTGCTGTTTTCCCGCTTTATATGGCTGATGCCTCGCAACTTGCCCATCAGGCATTGCCGGCTGCCGTGGGAGTAAGCGTATCTTTGCTCATAGGCCTGGTGCTGTCTCTTCTGGTTATCAAGATTGCTATGGCTGTGAATAAATAGGGGAAGGAGGGAAGAGAATTGCTCAAACACAAAAAATGGTATACTGGTTTGGCTATGCTGCTAGTTTTTTGCCTGGTATTTATGCCTGCTCAGGTAGCTTTAGGCCAAACCCCATCCAAGGTAATAGATAATGAATTAGTTATAACTCAGCTAGGTGATAATGGACAAATCCAGGATATAAAAGTGTTAAATCATATTCGGGTTTTTGGTAAAGGTCAGTATGTAATCGAAGATAATGCCGGATATAAAGTTTCCAGTCTGCGCAATCTTTATAGCAAGGAAGCGATAAGCGAACAGAATGGAAAAATAAAAGTATCAGCAGCAGTAGCTGGAGATAAACCTTATGAAGATATTTATTATTTAGCTTCCGTAAAGAAAGAAGAAATAGCGAAAATAAAAATGCCGGTAAGTGTTGAGATTGAATACTACCTGGATGGTAAAAAAGTTAAGCCATCTGATATAGCCGGCAAAAGCGGACATTTAAAGATTGTGGCTACTTTTGAGAATAAGACGGGGGAAAAGAAGGTACTGGAATTTACTGATTCTAAAGGCAATCTGGTACAGAAAGAAGCCGAAATTTATACACCCTATGTTGTTTCTCTTTCCGGCTGGGAATTCAGCAACAAAAAATTCGCCAATGTACAGGCCCCTGGAAAAGCTGGAGAATCTCCGGGAGGGGTAGTAGTAAACATCAAAGACAATACGGTGGTAAGCTGGACGGTACCCCTTATTCCTCCCAAGTATCCGGCTAAACAGTATATCGTTCTGGAAGCCGATGGCAAGGATATTGAGCTTCCCAGCTTTAAGATTGCAGTTATACCCGTACTTCCCACAACTTCGGAAGTAGATTCTCTTTCTCAGGTACAAAATAGCTTATCTATGCTCTATGACGGCTTTGACAAAATCCAGAGCGGGGTAGGAGCGGAAGATAAAGAGGCTACTCTGCTTTATGGGCTTAATGCCGTAGAACAGGGGTTAAACCAGATAAGTAGTGGACTGGGAACCTTGATTGGCAAGGTAAAGATGCTTCGTTTTGGCCTTTCCAATCCAGCTTTTGATGCTGCAAGCTATGATGCCTTTAAAGGAACTGATGCCAAAGGTAATACTCCCGGGGCTAAAGATGCTATAGGACTTATAAAGAAGACAGTTGATGAAAAATTTATCCCTGCTTTAGGTGCGCAAAAAATGGTATTGACCGTCCTGCAGGGGGTTATAGGAACACCTGCTGACCAGGGGCAGACTCCTTCGCTTTCTACCAGTCTGTACAATGATGTGAATTACCTTAAAACTGCGGTAGCAGGAACTCCGGCCGAAAAAGTAATAACTGAGGCTATTGAACCTAAACTTATGGCTATAAATCACAATGTCGGGGTTTTCCGCGATGGCGGTCAGATGATAACTTCCAGCGGAACCGTAGATTTTCCGGCCAGTGTAAGTGCTTTGGAACTGGGAACTACTATGTTATCAAACAGCTTGGGGAAAGTAGATGCTGGTCTGGGTCTTATGGTAGCAGGGCTGGGTAATGTTGATAAGAATGGAAATCCGGTTAAGTCAGTCGATGCCAGCGGCAATCCCAATACGCTCCTTTATGCTCTGGCTGCTATGCAGGCAGGTATTGAAGAAAAAGCACTGCCGGGTATGGCTAAGATTAAAGAAGGAACAGGACAAATCGGCAGTGGAGCCGGACAGGCAAAAGAGGCTATCTATGAAGGTATGAAAACTTTTGCTTCGGTAGGAGCTATTGCTGATGCTCTGGCTCAGAAAGCAAAAGAGGCTGATACATTCCTCGGCAAGCCAGAAGGAGCTGAAGGAAGTGTAGCCTATGTATTCCAGACTCCAGAAATCAGCAAACAGGCCAATGCGGTTAAATATGGAGCAGGAGCTGTGGTAGTAGCCTTGATTATACTGCTGGCCCTTGGGCGGCCGCCCAAACAGGCTTTCCAGGCTGGAGTTCAGGAAAGTGCCTAAAAATAAAAGGGGGAGGTTGTTGATATGAAAAAAAGATGGATAGTCATGGTGGCTATTATGATGCTGTTGGCCTTTACAGCTGGGGCAGTAGCCGGTTCTACTTCCCAGGTGATTCAGGCTACTCTGGCTCATGATTTTAAATTTATGCTGAACGGAAAAGCATGGACTCCTCAGATTGATGGTAAGAATTTAAGTCCTATTGTTTATGAAGGACGCACCTATCTGCCTGCCCGTCCCCTGGCGGAAGCTCTGGGAGTAAAAATAGACTGGGATAAAAGTACAAAGACAGTTATAATCGGAGAAGCTCCGGTAGTAGTTGAAGAACCTAAACCGGAACCGAAGCCGGAGCCGCAGCCAGAACAGCCTAAAGAAGAACCTAAAGAGGAAGCTCCTGCTATTGCCAGTGCTGATGATGCTGCCAAGGCTATCGTAAAAGCTTTTGCTCCGGTAAATGCCAAGATAAGCATTTCCGGATTGGTAGCCGGCATGGTTAAAGTTGGGGCGGAAGCTACCGCTTCTATTGCTGCTGATGGCAAGGCAAATGCTAATATCAAGGGTGATGCAGGTCCTTTAGGCCAGAGTGATGTTAATGCTCCTCTCTGTCCTTATTCGGAACTGATTTATGGACCGGAAGGAGAGGCTTTAAAGGTAGTAGCCGGTGCTGCTTTTGCTGACAAAGGCGATGTATATGTTATTACTGTAACTGGAAATACCCCGGCTTCACTTCTTAATATGCTGAACAAGGTAAATGATAAGGCTACCTGGTCTGAGGTCAAAGGCACAGCGGAAATTACCGTAGATAAGAAGACTAACCGGGTAACCAAGATTATTATTAAAAATGGTACGGCCAAGGTTAAAACTATGTTAGGAGAAAAAGAAGCTACCTTTGAAGCTACTTTCACCTACAGCTACTAAAATAAAGCTATAACCAGGGTTGATTTAACAGGAGGTTAAGGGTATAAAATACTCTTAACCTCTTTTGTTTAAAGGAGATGGAGGTGAAAAGTTTTGTATGAGTATGTGGGCAATCTCCATATACATTCGGTTTATTCGGATGGTACAGGAACGGTAGCTGAAATTGCCAAAAAGGCTCAAAGAGCCGGACTTGATTTTGTGGTGATAACTGACCATGAAAATATGCGCGGTTTTAAAAAGGGTGAAGAAGGCTATTATAATAAAGTGCTGGTTTTGATAGGTATGGAAATCAACGATACTTGCTGTCATTATCTGGCTTTAAATATAAAGGAGGAAATAGAAAATAATACTTTAAACCCCCAGCAAGTAATCGACCAGGTAAATGAACAGGGGGGAATAGGTATTATTGCCCATCCTTTTGAAAAAGGTTCTCCTTTTTATGCCCGGGGGATAGCTTTTCCCTGGAACCAGTGGCAGGTAAAGGGATTTCAGGGGATAGAAATATGGAATTTTTGTTCTGGCTGGAAAGATAATTTAGAAAGCCGGTTAAAGGCGATTTTTTTGCTTTTCTGGCCGCGGTTTTGTATAACTGGCCCTGATAAAGAAGCTCTAAAGAAACTTGATTTCTTGCAAGGGCAGGGAGAAAAGGTGGCAGCCTTTGGTGGTTCTGATGCCCACAACATAAGGTTCAGGTTAGGATTTATTCCGGTAATGGTAGGTTCTTATCTTAAAACTTTTCGGTCAGTCAACATGCATATTTTGCTAAAAGAGAAGTTAACAGGAGATTATAAGAAGGATAAAGTGAAGATATATGAAGCTTTGCGCCAGGGCAGAAGCTGGGTAGCTGATGATTATCGCCGAAACAGCCGGGGATTCTCTTTTAACCTTAAATATGAAGATAGGACCTGGACTATGGGTGATGAAGTAGAATACCGGGAAGGAATGTGGATAGAAGTTTTTACTCCCCATAAAAGCAGGGTAAGGCTTATACATAATGGGCAAAGGGTAGCGGTGAGCCAGGGCAGGAAACATGTCTTTAAAAGTATAGAAAAAGGGGTATACAGAATAGAAGCAGATTACATGATTTTAGGATGTTATCGCCCCTGGATATATTCTAATTCTATATTCCTGGTGTAATAAAAGGTAAAGGCGAAAATAATAATCGAGAACTTGACGGTAACCTTTTTTCCGGCAAGTTTTTTTTATACTTTTTTAGTTTTTACAAAAATAGGACTTGAGAAAGAATTTTTTAATAAATTTTAAAGGAATATTTTTCCTTAAATCGGGATTTAAAGGCCTAAAAGCCGGTAAACAGGCTTTTTCTTGTCGAATTTAATAAAATAAGCTTAAATTTTTTTTATTTTTAAAAAAAGGATATTTACCGATGGGAGTAGAATAAAGTGGAGTAAAGTGGAGCAAAGTGGAACAGAATCCCTTAATAAATAAGAGGAGAGCACATATGTTTCTGGGTGAGTATCAGCATTCCTTGGATGCTAAAGGGAGGATTACTATTCCGGCCAAATTCCGGGAAAGCCTGGGAGATAGGTTTATTGCTACCAAAGGGCTGGATAACTGTATATTTCTTTATCCTCTAGCCGAATGGAGACAGATTGAAGAAAAGCTTAAAAAGCTTCCGCTTACTAGAGCAGATGTAAGAGCTTTTGTGCGCTTTTTTTTCGCTGGTGCTTCGGAGCTAGAACTTGATAAGCAGGGAAGAACAGTTCTGCCTCCTAATTTAAGGGATTATGCCCAAATTGAAAAAGATATTGTGATAATAGGGGTAGGAACAAGAATTGAGATTTGGGCAGCTGATAGCTGGGTAAACTATGCGAAAGAAGCAGAGGCTTCCTATGAAGATATAGCCGAGAAGATGGTGGATTTAGGAATTTAGGAGTGTTGATATGCACAAACCAGTGCTCTTAGAGGAAACGATAAATAACCTGGTAAAGGATAGAAAAGGAGTATATGTTGATGGTACTTTAGGGGGCGGAGGACATCTGCAAAGGCTTATGCAGGAACTGGATCCCGCAGCCAGGGTTTTTGCTTTTGATAAAGATAAAGATATTATGGAAGCGACGAAAAAAAAGCTTCCTTATCCTAATATCACCTTTATACATGCTGATTTCCGTTTTATGGAAGAAAGGCTTTTTTTATACGGAATAGATAAAGTTGATGGTATAATGCTTGATTTGGGTGTTTCGTCATTTCAGCTGGATGATCCCTCCCGCGGATTCAGTTTTCATGAAGATGCGAGATTGGATATGAGAATGAACCGGGAAGAAGCTTTAAGCGCCTGGGATATCGTAAATAATTATGATGAAGCCGAGATAGCCAGGATTATCTATGAATACGGGGAAGAAAGATTTGCCCGCTCGATTGCCAGAGCGATTGTAAACAGCAGAAAAATAAAAAGTATAGACACTACTTTGGAACTGGTAGAAGTAATAAAAAAAGCGGTTCCTTATGCTTACAAAAAAGAAAAACATCCCGCCCGCAGAACTTTTCAGGCTTTGCGTATAGCAGTTAATAAAGAATTAGATGCTCTGCGCGAAGTTTTACCGCAGGCGGTGAGGCTGTTAAAAACAGGGGGGAGGCTTTGCATAATAACTTTTCATTCCCTGGAAGACAGGATAGTCAAAGATTTTATGCAGAGAGAAGCCAGGGAGTGTTTATGCCCGCCTGGTATGCCCGTATGTGTATGTGGACATAAGCCACAGTTAAAGATTGTAACCAGAAAACCAGTAGTTCCAAGTGATGAGGAGTGTAGCCTTAATCCAAGAGCACGCAGTGCCAAATTGAGGGTAGCGGAAAAATTGTAGTTCTATAAAGTAGGAGGGGAGAATAAAATTGATACAGGCAGGCTATAAGTATGAATATTATTCCGATTATGCAACGAATACGGAAGAAGCTTATTACCAAAAGCCTTGCTATTCGTCTAAAGCGAATTCCCTAAAGGCGCAAAAGAAAAAAACGCTTTGCAAGATAATAGGGATTTTTTTCATGTATGCAGTTGTTTTGGTGTATTTATGTGTAAAAAGTGCCGTATTAGGTTATCAGATTGTAGAGTTAGAAAAAGAAATACATAATATTGAAAATGAAAATTTGCGGATTCAATATTTAACTGAGAATAGCTGTTCTTTAGAGATGGTAGAAAAGATAGCTAGCAAAGAGCTGGGTATGATAAAACCGGATGCAAGAATGACTGTGGCAGCTTTACCGGTAGAAGTGCAGGTTAAAGCTCCGGAACGGATAGCTTTAAGTGAACAAAATGATGGTAAGGGAGAAAAGGAGGAAAAGCCTCTTTATAAGTTGTATTCTAACCTGGTTTTTTTGGCTGATAAGAGCAGGTAAATAAAATGGGAGTGGTATGATGGATAAATCTACCAGCTTAGTAGTAAGAAAGCGTATAGCTACGCTTTTTTTCTTGTTTACACTGGTATTTTTTTTACTCCTTTTAAGGATATTTTGGGTGCAATTCGTAAAAGGAGCCGAGCTTGCGGAAAAGGCTATGCAGAACCGTATGCGTGATATACCGGTTGAGGCCAAGAGAGGTATTATTTATGATCGCAATGGCCACGAGCTGGCTATATCTGTAAGTGTGGATTCGATTTATGCTATTCCTGCTGAGGTGAAATCTTCGCACCGGGAAAGGGAAATTGCTGATAAACTGGCCCGGGTGCTTGCTATGGATGAGGAAAAAGTTTATAACCGGATAACCAGCAATACTTCATTTGTCTGGATAAAAAGGCAGGTAGATCCTGAAACTACTAAAAAGCTTCGCGAGATGGATTTACCGGGCATAGGTTTTACTGAGGAGAGCCGGAGGTTTTATCCCAAGGGCAGCCTGGCCAGTCATGTTTTGGGGATATCAGGAATTGATAATACAGGATTAGAAGGAATCGATTATTATTACAATGATTTAGTAGGAGGAACGAAAGGAAGAATAATTATAGAGCACGATGCTGCCAACAGGCCCATACCCGAAGCAACTCATAAATATATTCCACCTCAGGATGGAGCCAATCTTATATTGACCATTGATGAGACTATACAATACATTGTAGAAAGGGAACTGGATAAGGTTTTTAAAGAGCGCAAAGCTAAAGCGGCAGCGGTTATAGTTATGGATCCGCATACGGGGGAAATATTAGCTATGGCCTCAAGGCCAACCTTTGACCCTAATAATTATAATGATTATCCCTCTTCTAATCGGCGTAATTTTGCTATAAATGATGTTTATGAACCAGGATCTACGATGAAAATTATTACCGCCGCTATGGCTTTAGAAGAAGGTGTAGTTTCTCCCCAGCGAAAGTTTTTCTGTCCTGGTTATGTTAAAGTAGGAAGGGAAACGATTGGCTGTTCCAACCGCAAGGCCCATGGCAGTCAGACTTTTGCTGAAGTAGTAGCTAATTCATGTAATGTTGGTTTTGTGGAAGTAGGATTAGAAATTGGCTTAGACAGGTATTATAAATATATAAATAACTTTGGTTTCGGCAAGCCTACGGGTATTGATCTGCCAGGTGAAGCGAAAGGTATACTGGTCCCAAGAGAAAGAGCTATGCAGATCGATTTGGCTACTATGTCCATAGGGCAGGCTAATGCTGTTACCCCTCTGCAGCTTATTACCGCGGTGTCAGCCGTAGCTAATGGGGGTAATCTTATGCAGCCTCATCTGGTTAAAAGTATTATAGATAAAGATGGTAAAGTAATAAAAAAGGTAGAACCTAAAGTAGTAAGAAAGGTTATTTCGCCGGAAACGGCCCGGGAACTTTGCTTAATACTTGAAGGGGTAGTACAGAATGGAACTGGTAAAAATGCTTATATAGAAGGTTACAAGGTGGCAGGTAAGACAGGAACGGCGCAAAAAATATCTCCTACGGGAGGCTATCTACCTAATGAATATGTAGCATCATTTATTGGTTTTGCTCCGGCAGATAATCCGCGCCTATCTTGTATTGTAGTAGTAGATGCTCCGCAAGGCTATCCTTATTATGGAGGCTGGGTGGCAGCTCCTGTTTTCCGGGAGATAATGAAAGATGCTCTGCGTTATTTAGAAGTTCCTTTATATAAGGCAGAAGAGGATAATAATGCCCGGATAGAGAAGGTGGTAGTTCCAGATATAGTTAATCTCCCTCTAGGGGAAGCGATTGGAATTATAACTTCCCGGGGACTTAATGCCAAGGTGATAGGAACCGGCAATGTGGTATGGAAACAAGCACCTAAAGCGCAAACCAAGGTTGACAAAGGGACCCAGATTATTGTTTATCTTTCTTCCTTGCCTGCTGATAAGGGAGAAGGGGAGATTACGGTACCAGATTTGGAAGGGAAGTCTATGCGTGAAGTAGCCAAGATCCTTTCTGATTTAGGTCTCCATCTTATGCCGGAAGGTTATGGATTAGCTTATGAACAATCACCGGAACCGGGTAAAATTGTTACCGCTGGTTCCACTATCAAAGTGAAGTTTCAGCCTGTTGGTGAATAAATGGGCGGGAAAGGAGAGAAAAGATGCGACTTGGTGATGTTTTAAAGGGGATAGAATATAAAATAATAAAGGGCAATGGGGATGAAGAGATAACCGGTGTTTATTATGATTCAAGAAAGGTTAAACCCGGGTCATTATTTATATGTATCAGGGGATTTAAGGCTGATGGGCATAATTATATTTCTGAGGCTCTTTTAAGGGGAGCAGTAGCTATACTTGCTGAGGAGATAAGGGAGGTAGCTGCTGATATAACATATATACTTACGGGCAACACCCGTAGTGCTATGGCTAAAGTAGCGTCTAACTTTTATGGCCGGCCTTCATCTTTTATGAGGGTTATAGGGGTTACCGGCACTAATGGCAAGACTACTACGACCCATCTTATACAAAATATTCTTACCCAGGCTTCTTTAAAAACAGGTATTTTAGGAACCCTTTATGCACGGGTGGATGATTATAAAAAGGAAATGGGACATACCACCCCGGAAGCTCTAGAAATTGAAGAATTTATGAGCCTTTGCCGGCAAAAAGAGGCCAAGTATGTGGTAATGGAAGTTTCTTCCCATGCTTTAGATTTAGACCGGGTTAAAGAAATAGATTACAATGTGGCCCTTTTTACTAACCTGACTCAGGATCATCTGGATTATCACCAAAATATGGAGAATTATAAAAATGCTAAACTTAAACTGTTCTCCATGCTGGGAGAAAAAGAAAATAATTTTGCGGTTATAAATAATGATGATAGATATGCCGGGGACTTTATAAAAGGGACTAAAGCGGAAGTAATAACTTATGGGATAGAGAATGATGCCCAGGTAAAGGGGTATAATCTTGATATAAGTGCTAGAGGTACCAGTTTTATGGTTAAGTATAAGGATATAGACTTTAAAGTTGATATGCAGTTAATTGGCTTATTCAGTGTTTATAATGCTTTAGCGGCTATTGCTTTTGCTCTTAGAGAGGGAATAGAACCAGAGATAATAAAAGAGGCTTTAGCTAAGACCACCAGTGTGGCGGGCAGATTTGAACTGGTAAAATGCGGCCAGGATTTTACCGTGGTGGTGGATTATGCTCATACTCCAGATGGATTGGAAAATGTTTTAAAAACAGCTAAGGAGCTTACTTCCCAGCGGCTTATAACGGTTTTTGGCTGTGGAGGAGACAGGGATAAAACGAAAAGGCCTTTGATGGGGGAAATAGCAGCCAGGTACAGCGATTTCTGCATAGTGACTTCTGATAATCCGCGTAGTGAAGACCCTAAAGCTATAATCGATGATATCATTCCCGGTCTTTTAAAGGTGGAAGGTTCACGTTATGCCGTAGTTGTTGATAGAAGGGAAGCTATAAGACATGCCATTTATATGGCTAAACCAGGAGACATGGTAGTTATTGCTGGTAAAGGGCATGAAACTTATCAGTTGATCGGGGATAAGGTTTTAGATTTTGATGATCGTAAGGTAGCAGCAGAATTTTTAAAGGAGATAGTGAAAAGATGAGAATGGCTATTGATTTCATATGCCGGAGTATAGAGGGCAAAGTGGTATGGGGAGAAAAAAGCGGTTATGTATACAGTGTAAGTACTGATTCGCGCGATATAGGCAATGAATGTCTATTTATAGCTTTGCGTGGAGAACGCTTTGACGGCCATGATTTTGTTTTGGAAGCCTTTGCCAAAGGGGCTTATGCGGCAGTAGTTGATAGAGATGTGCCGGGAGAAATACCTGCCGGCAAGGTGGTTATCAAGGTTGCTGATACTCTCAAAGCTTTGCAGATGCTGGCCAAGAGTTACCGCGAGAGGTTTAAAATACCGGTTATCGCTGTTACCGGCAGTGTAGGTAAAACTACAACCAAAGAGATAATTGCTTCTCTTTTAGCCAGAAGGTTTAATACTTTAAAAACCGAAGGCAATTTTAATAATGATATTGGGGTGCCTTTGACCCTTTTTAAACTGGAAGCCCATCATCAGGCAGCCGTAATTGAACTGGCCATGCGGGCATTGGGAGAAATTGACCGTTTATCTTATATGGTAAAACCACATGCGGCAGTAATTACCAATGTAGAGCCGGTTCACCTGGAAACTTTAGGAAGTATGGAAAATATAGCTAGAGCCAAGTGTGAAGTATTAAAATACATCGATCCTGATGGTTTTGCTTTAATAAATGGAGATAACCAGCTGTTAAGAAAGACAGCGGCTAATTACTCTTGTCGGAAATACACCTTTGGGTATAATAATGATTGTGATTTCCGGATTGTAAAGGTAGAAAGTAAGAATAAGGGCATAAATATTGTGGCCGATATGAGAGGAAAGGTATATAAGATGTTTTTCCCCCTGCCCGCTTCTAAACTAGCATATAATGTGGTAGCAGGGGTAGCTGCCTGTCATCTGCTAGGAATAGATATGCATGACGCCATATCGGCTTTGGCTCATTATGAAGCCGGGGATAACCGGCTCCGGGTTATAAACTTGAGCTGGGGAGGAAAGATCATCGATGATACCTATAATGCCAATCCTTTGTCCATGGAAGCAGCATTAGAAACAGGTAAAAACTTGCGGGAAAAAGGACGTCTGGTGGCCGTGCTGGGGGATATGTATGAACTGGGGAGCTATGAAATTGAGGGACATCTTGAGGTGGGGAAAAAGGCAAGCCAGAACAGAGTAGATATTTTGGTTACGGTGGGAAAGCTGGGAAAATATATAGCCCAAGGGGCTTTGCAGGCGGGAATGTCTCCTGATAAGGTATATAGTTTTGCCGATAAAGAAGAGGCTTTTTCTTTTTTATGTGCCCATCTGGATAATGAGGATACAGTTCTTTTCAAAGCTTCCCGCGGAATGAAGATGGAAGTATTGGTGGAGAGATATTTAGATTTTATGGAGAACCGAGATAAATAGGTATGCGGTACGGAGGTTGTATTTATGGCGGAATATGTAATAAGCTCATTGCTGGCGGGGCTTATAGCTTTTATAGTTGTTCTGGTTCTGGCTCCTTTTATGATTCCTTTTCTTACCCGTTTGAAAGCGGGACAGAGCATAAGAGAAGAAGGACCTAAAAGCCATTATGTTAAGGCAGGTACCCCTACTATGGGGGGGATAATGATGATTACTGCGGTTATGGTAGCTGTTTTGGCTATGGCTCCAAGGAGCACGGAAGCCTGGGTAGCTATGCTGGTTATGCTGGCTTTTGGTGGTATTGGGTTTTGGGATGATTACATAAAGGTAGTGTTAAGGCGTTCTCTAGGTTTGAAAGCCAGAGAAAAACTTGTTTTACAGCTACTGGTAGGTATAATTTTCGGCTTTTTTTTGGTCTGGTATTTTAACCGGGGAACGGAGATTATAATTCCCCGTATAGGGATTATTGATTTGGGTTATCTTTATATACCTTTTTTGCTATTAGTGTTAATGGGGACTTCTAATGCGGTAAATCTTACCGATGGTTTGGATGGCTTGGCTGCCGGAGTTACTTTTTTTGTGGCTATAGCTTTATCCCTGATAAGTATCATGACCGCTCATTATGAGCTGCTTATTTTCTGCCTGGCTTTGGCGGGGGCTTGTGCGGGATTTCTCGTTTTTAACCGTCATCCAGCCCGTATTTTTATGGGTGATACCGGATCTATGGCTTTGGGGGGAGCAGTAGCTGCTGTAGCTTCTTTTACTAAAATGGAGATAGTGTTGATTATTATAGGTGGAGTTTATGTAATTGAAGCTTTAAGTGTTATTATCCAGGTAGTATGTTTTAAAACTACGGGAAAAAGGGTTTTTCTTATGAGCCCTCTTCATCATCATTTTGAATTACAAGGCTGGCCGGAAAAGAAGGTGGTCCGCTTTTTCTGGCTGCTTTCCGTTTTATTTGCCTTATTAGGGTTATTGGCTCTTAAGGGGGCAGGTAATTTTTATATAGGTTAGTTTTTAAAATATTATTTTGCTTTCGAGGAGAATATAAATTATGATAGGAGAATTAAAAGGTAAAAAAGTTCTGGTACTGGGTATGGCCAGAAGCGGTCTGGCTGCAGTTGAGGTATTGCTTAAAAGAGGTGCCAAGGTTACAGCGGCAGATGAAGGAAAGTCGGATAAGATAGGGAAGGCAGCACGCATACTTGAAGATAAAGGAGTACAGGTTCTGGTAGGAAACTATCCCCTGGTTAAAAGCGATAGTTTCGATTTACTGGTTATAAGTCCGGGTATACCGCTTTCCATTGAGCCGGTGCAGGCTGCTTATAAAGAGGGGATACCGGTTATTGGCGAGCTTGAACTTGCCTATAATATAAAATCCCCGGCGGTAGAGATATATGCAGTAACTGGAACTAATGGTAAGACTACTACGACAGCCCTGCTAGAGGCTATCTTGCAAAAAAGCGGCAGGAATGCCCGGGCAGCAGGCAATATAGGTATACCTCTTACCAGCGTTGTTGACCGCTTGGAAAAAGGGGTTATAGCTGCGGAGGTTTCCAGTTTTCAGCTGGAAACGGCTATACATTTTAGGCCTCATATATCGGGAATTCTTAATATAACCCCTGACCATTTGGACCGACATAAGACTTTTGATGCTTATGTAGAAGCTAAAGCGAAAATTTTTGCCCGGCAAAAAAAGGGAGATTTTACCGTGCTAAATTATGATGATAACCGGGTAAGGAATTTGGCTGCGAAAAGCAAAGCTAAGGTGGTGTTTTTTTCTATACAGAATAAGCTGGAGGAAGGCTTGTTTATAAAGGAAGGGAATATAATAGCCAGATTTAATGCCAAAGAAAACCTGATATGTTCTACAAGTGATATTTTGCTAAAAGGCAAACATAACCTGGAAAATGTTTTATGTGCCAGTACCATGGCTTATCTGGGGGGAGTAAGTCCGGAGGTAATAAGGGAAACCCTTACCACTTTTAGAGGGGTAAGGCATCGCATGGAAGAGGTAGGGTATATAGAAGGGGTTCTTTATGTAAATGATTCCAAAGCTACTAATCCTGAATCGGCTATAAAGGCTCTGGAGGCTTATGATAACCCGGTAATACTTATTGCTGGAGGCCGGAATAAAGGATCTCGCTTTGACGAACTGGCCCAGGTGGTGAAGAAAAAGGCCAAAAGCCTCATACTCTTAGGAGAAGCTAAAGAGGAAATAAAGAGGGCGGTTATAAAGGCAGGATTTAGCGATATATATGAAGTTACAGGTTTAAAAGAGGCAGTTTTAAAAGCCAAGGAATTAGCCAGGGAAGGTGATGTGGTTTTGTTATCACCTGCCTGTGCTAGCTGGGATATGTTTGAGAGTTATGAGCACCGGGGCGATTGTTTTTGCTCGGCAGTAAGAGAGCTGGAAATTAAAAATTGACCATCCTTATGGCAGGGGGGGTTTAATGAGGCTGAAAAAAGGGCCACCTGATTTTGTCCTTTTTGTTACGATTTTAGCTCTTTTGAGCATAGGACTTATTATGGTTTTTAGTGCCAGCTCTGTCACGTCCAATGTCAAATATGGAGATGCTTACTATTATTTTAAACGGCAATTGATATGGGCCGGCATAGGGCTGGTAATAATGATGATAATCATGAGAGTAGATTTAAAAAAGATTAAGGCTCTAGCTTATCTGGTAGCTGCTTTGGCTTTAGTATGCCTGATTTTAGTGCTTACGCCGCTAGGCATAACGGCCAAAGGTTCCAGCCGCTGGCTGGGGGTAGGTTTTCTTTCTTTTACTCCTTCCGAGCTTGCCAAGTTGGGAATGGTTATGTTTATGGCCCGCAACCTGGAGGTAAATTTAGATAATATTAAATCTTTTACCACCGGAATTTTACCTTATCTGGTAGTATTAGGGCTGGTTTGTGGACTTATAATGATGCAGCCTGATTTAGGAACCTCTTTTGCTCTGGCCGGTACGGTGTTTTTTATGTTGCTGGCAGCTGGAGCCAGATGGAATCACCTGGTGGGAATAGCTGCAGCCGGGATGCTGGCCATAATGGGGGCGATTGCTGTTGCTCCCTATCGCATGGAAAGGTTCATTGCTTTCCTTAATCCCTGGAAATATGCCCGTGATGAAGGATTTCAGACGGTACAATCTTTATATGCCTTGGGATCAGGTGGCTTATTCGGTATGGGGTTAGGACGCAGCAGGCAAAAATTTTTTTATCTGCCTGAACAACATACCGACTTTATTTTTGCTATCCTGGGGGAAGAGTTAGGGTTTATAGGAGTTTTTCTGGTTATTGCTCTTTTTATTCTCCTGGCCTGGAGAGGATTTAAAATTGCCATAAATGCTCCGGATAATTTTAGCAGTTTACTGGCAACAGGTATAACGACCATGATAGTTTTTCAGGCGGCTATAAATATAGGTGTAGTTTGTGGGGCTTTGCCAGTTACAGGTATAACTTTGCCTTTTATAAGTTATGGAGGTTCCTCACTTCTTTTTACCCTGATAGGAGCAGGTATTTTACTCAATATATCGCGATATAGTTCGATAAGATAGGAGGAAAATATAGTTATGAGGCTTATAGTAAGCGGTGGCGGTACAGGAGGCCATATTTATCCTGCTTTAGCTATCGCTAAAGAGGTAAAAAGGATTATTCCTGAGGCCCAAATACTTTATGTAGGTACAGAAAAAGGGATGGAAAAGGATATTGTAAGTAAGGAAGGTTATCCTTTTTACGCTGTTGATATATCGGGCATAGATCGTTCTTCTCTTTTGAGGGCTTCCCGGTCTTTGCTCAAGGTTCCCAAAAGTTTTTGGCAGGCTTTTAATATAATAAAAGAATTTAAACCTGATGTAGTACTCGGAACCGGAGGATATGTTTCTTTTCCCGTGGTTCTGGCGGGTACTTTTTTTAATTGTAAGACTATGATACACGAGCAAAATGTGTTCCCCGGTTTGGCTAACCGTAAGCTGGCTTCCCGGGTAGATTGTATTTTTCTTACTTTTGAAGAGACGAGAAAATATTTATCAGGCAAGAAGATTAAAGTAACCGGTCTTCCTGTGAGACGGGAAATAATGGAAGTGAAGCGAGAAGAGGCTCTTAAGCATTTGGAGCTGAAGGACAAGTTTACTCTGATAGCTTTCGGCGGCAGCCGGGGAGCTATGAGCATAAATAAGGCTATGCTGGAGGTAGTTCGAAGATACCAGAATAATGAAGATATGCAGATAATATGGATAACCGGTTATACAGGTTATGAAGAGATAAAAGAAAAACTGGCCATGAGTATTGATACTGGTAAAATGAAATTAACCCTCAGGTTATTTCCTTATATGTATAATATTGAGGAGGCTTTAGCCGTATCCAGTTTGGCAGTTTGTCGCGCCGGAGCCAGTACTTTATGTGAACTGGCGGTTTTGGGACTTCCTGCTATATTGATACCTTATCCTTATGCAGCAGAAGGACATCAAGAAAAAAATGCCCGGGCGCTTAAGGAAAAAAAAGCTGCCGACATGGTTATTGATGAATATTTAGATGGAGATACTCTTTATAATAAAATTGAATACCTGCGAAATAATCCCTATCTTTTAGCTGAAATGCGTGCTAATTTGCTTAAAGAAGCCAGGCCATATGCTTTAAAAGATATTGTAGAAACTATTATTAATGGCTGATTTTAAGGCTGTTATCATTTTGTAACCACTTTTATTAGTTATGCATAATATAGAGTGTAACCTGCAAGGAGAAGGAGATGAAAGAATGGCCACAATACCAGGGCATTGGATTCATATGGTAGGCATAGCTGGAGCAGGAATGAGTGGTATAGCTAGAATACTTTTTGAGCAGGGATTTAAGGTTACCGGATCAGATCTCCAGATAAATGGTACCGCCCAAAGACTCAGAGAAATGGGAATAGAAGTTTATGAGGGACATTCTTCTTCTAACCTGAAGGAGGGGGTTGATCTTCTCGTAGTTTCTTCAGCTATACCTGAAGATAATCCCGAGGTAAATTTAGCTTTAAAAAGAAATATTCCGGTTTTAAAGCGGGGACAGATGCTGGCCTGTATGGTAAACAATAAGAAAGGTATAGCCGTAGCTGGAGCCCATGGCAAAACTACAACTACTTCTATGATTTATTGGGTTTTGCGGGGATGTGGTATAGAACCTACTTTTATAGTAGGAGGAGAGTTGCAAGATGGACATATAAATGCCAGGCTGGGAAATAGTGATTATTTTGTAGTCGAAGCCGATGAGAGTGATGCTTCTTTTTTAGAAATTTTTCCTTATGTTGCCGTAGTTACGAATATTGAAGATGATCACTTAGATTTTTATGGGTCAATCGATAATATAAAGAAGGCTTTTGTGCAGTTTATTAATCAAGTAAGGCCCGAGGGATTTGCTGTTATTTGTGGTGAAGATAAATATATAGCAGATATTAAACATGATATTTCGGTTCGTACTATAACTTACGGGGAAAATAGTAACCATGACTATTATATAAAAAATTGGCACCCTAAAGAGCTAGGTTCTGTTTTTGAGGCTTACCGCAAAGATGTATATTTGGGACAGGTGGAACTATCTGTTCCCGGCAAGCATAATGCTTTGAATGCTATAGCTGCTATAGCGGTAGCTTTAGAACTAGGTATGGATTTTGCAAAAGCAAGAGAAGAGATCAAAAAATTTAGTGGAGCCAAAAGGCGTTTTCAGATTAAAGGTGAAAAATTTGGCATTATGGTGGTTGACGACTATGCTCATCATCCTACCGAAATAAGAGCAACCCTGGCGGCAGCCCAGAATTTAAAGCGGGAGAGAGTAATAGCTATATTTCAGCCCCACCGTTATTCCCGAACCTATAAACTGTGGCGCGAGCTGGGAGAAGCTTTTTCCGCTTGTGATTTAGCTATTTTTACTGAAGTATATGCAGCATCGGAAAAACCTATTCCAGGAGTTGATGGCAAGCTGGTATATGAAGCTGCTTTAGGAACAGGCTGTAATGCAGTATATCTTGATTCTTTTAAAAGGATAAAAAAATATTTGTTGGAAAATACTAGAGCCGGTGATTTGGTTCTTACCATAGGGGCAGGAGATGTTTGGAAAATAGGCGAGGAGTTTCTAAGTGAACTTGAAAGCCTGGCGGTTAAGGGTATATCCTAGCGGAGGTGTTTTTTTGAGCAGGTTGATAATCCGGGGTAATATGAAGCCGCTTAAAGGTAAAGTTAAAATAAGCGGTTCTAAGAATTCTACTCTTCCTATAATGGCAGCCAGTATAATGGCTAATGAAGAAGTGATATTAACCGGAGTACCTGATTTAGAAGATATAAATGTCATGGCCGAAGCTTTAAGGATTCTGGGGGCTAGAGTGCAAAGGGAAAAAGATGTTTTGATCATTGATGGTAAGAGTGTATCTAAATGTGAGCTGCCGGAAAGTATTTCTCGTAAAATGAGAGCTTCCAATCTGGTCATGGGAGCGTTATTGGGACGCTTTAAAGAAGCCAAGGTAGCCTATCCTGGAGGATGTGCGATAGGTAGCAGGCCTATGGATCTGCATGTAAAGGGATTTGTTAGCCTGGGTTACGAAATAAATGAAGAAGCAGGTTATATGGAGGGTAAAGCTAACCATATAAAAGGAACGGAAATTTTACTGGATTTCCCTAGTGTAGGTGCCACGGAAAATATTATGATGGCAGCCAGCATGACTCCTGGGATAACTATAATTCGTAATGCGGCCAGAGAACCTGAAATAGTAGATTTACAAAATTTTCTTAACTGTATGGGAGCCAGGATACGAGGTGCGGGATTAGATACGATAAGAATTGAAGGGGTAGATTATTTAGGAGGAGTTCAGCATACGGTAATTCCTGATCGTATAGAAGCAGGAACTTTCATGGTAGCAGCAGCTATAACTAGGGGGGAAATATATATAGAAAATGTGATAATAGAACATGTTCAGCCGGTTATAGCCAAGCTAAAGGAGATGGGGACCGAGATATTCCCTTGCAGTATGGGATTAAGGGTAACAGGGAATAAAAATTTGCGCGCTACCGATATAAAAACTATGCCTTATCCAGGATTCCCTACGGATATGCAGCCGCAGATAACTGCATTATTAGCAACCGTAAAAGGAACCAGTGTGGTAGTAGAAACTATTTTTGAAAATCGATTTATGCATGTGCAAGAATTGCGGAGAATGGGGGCTGATATAAAGGTTGAGGGGCGGGTGGCCATAATTAAAGGTAAGAAAAATCTGCAAGGGGCCTTAGTTCAGGCTACAGATCTTAGAGCAGGAGCTGCACTGGTTTTGGCAGCTTTGGCGGCTGCGGGAGAATCAGAAATTGAACAGGTTTACCACATCGATCGCGGTTATGAAAATTTACATGTAAAATTGAAAAATTTAGGAGCCGATATAGAAAGAAGATAAAAATAAGTTTGAGAGATTATCTCAAGCTTTTTTTTGTATCAATAATTGTAATGATTTTATGACAAATATTTGCTATAATCGTTTCAGTTAGCGTTATAGGAGAGATTATAAGCTTATGCGCAAGGTTATAACTGCTTGCCTTTTAAGCATAATAACCCTGATATGTCTTTATCTTTTTTTGCACAGTTCTTTTTTTAATGTAGAAAGGATATATGTAACAGGAAATAAGGAAGTTTCGGAAGAAGAAATTTTAGAGATAGCTGATATATTCCCGGGAATTAATATATTTGAAGTAGATAACCGACTGTGTTCTAAGGCTATTGAACTGCATCCTATGATTAAAAAGGCACAGGTTATAAGGCACCTTCCCCGTAGTATTGAAATAAGGGTAGAGGAACGCACTATATGGGCAGTAATACCTTACAATGATGTTATACTTTGTGTAGATGAAGAAGGTGTATGTATAGACCGCAGGCCTAATTTTCCCGCAGGTGATTACCCGATTATAACTATGGAAAAAATGCCGGCGAAAATAAATTTAGGCCAGGCAGTGCAGCCGGCAGGGATGAAAATGATGTACCAGATCTGGAGCAGGTTGACTCCTGACATGAAGAGGAGATTATCAGATTTTCACTATATAAATAGTAAAAAAGAAGTAGTTATATATACTTCGCTGGGAACGGAAGTAAAATTTGGTTCGGATGATAGGCTGGAAGAGAAGATGGAATTATTAGAAAAGGTTTTAAAATTAGAAGAAGAATTTAATAATAAGGGAAATGAGGCTATAGAATATGTTGATCTGCGTTTTAAGGGACAACCGGTAGTAAAAACCAAGGATTAAAAGCAGGTGATGATTATGGAAAATAACAATAAGGCAACCTGGATATCGATAGCTTCGGTATGCTTGGTTTTAGGAATTATGCTGGCTATACAATTTAAGACTACGCAAAGTTACCAGCAATCTTTGCTTCCTTCCCGTATCAATGAACTGTCCCAGAGGCTTAATGCAGTAACGGAAGAAAGGGATGCTCTGGCTGAGGAAGTTTTAGAACTAAGAGAAAAATTAAAAAATGTCCGTGATCAGGATAAAGCCATGGCTGATTTGCAAGAAGAATTGAGGAAGGTTAGTATGGCAGCCTGTATGCTTCCTTTAGAAGGACCGGGGATAATAGTTACTCTTGATGACAGTAAACGCCTTCTTCAGCCTGGTGAAAACCCTAATGATTTATTAATTCATGATACCGATTTACTGATGGTGGTTAATGAGCTTAAAGCTTCCGGAGCGGAAGCGATATCAATAAATGGAGAAAGAATAACCGCTATGACGGAAATAAGATGTGCGGGAACCATGATTTTAGTTAACTGGAATAAGATCTCTCCCCCTTTTGAAATAAGAGCCATAGGCAATCCGGATATGCTGGAAAGTGGACTTATGATAAGAGGAGGAGTAGTAGAAATGCTTAAAGTATGGGGAGTACAGGTAAATGTACAGAAAGTCAACAAAGTAACGATTCCTGCTTATAATGGCAAGCTTAAGTTCGAATATAGTACACCGGTAGAATATAAAGAAAAGGCGGAATAAGTGATATGTGGTTATTGGCGGTTTTTTGTTTGTTACTTGGAATTATAATAGGTTTTCAAATGCCGCTGCTTCCGGCTATTTATGCTAAATATATGTCCATCGCCGTACTGGCTGCGTTAGACTCGGTTTTTGGCGGTATTAGGGCATATATGGAGGATACTTTTGACAATTTAATTTTTATCAGCGGTTTTATAGTTAATGCCCTGCTGGCAGCTGGACTTGCTTATTTGGGAGATAAGCTGGGAGTAGAGCTTTATCTGGCGGCAGTTGTCGTTTTTGGAGTGCGCTTATTCCAGAACCTGGGAATTATTCGTCGATATCTCCTGAAAAAATACTAAATAAAATTATAAGTAATAAAAAGGAAAATCCGCCTTTTTGTGGTATTTGTAATTAAGAGTACTAAAAAGGGGCGGATGGTTATTAAGAGGAGAGGTTTAGCTGTAGGGTTAGATATAGGTACCAGCACTATCAAGGCAGCTTTAGGGGAGTTTATATCTGGGAAAGAGATTAATATTTTAGGGGTGAGCCAGGTTTTTTCTTCTGGCTTGCGTAAGGGAAATGTAATAGATATTGAAAATACTGCCCAGGCTATAGCGGGCTGTCTGGGTGAACTGGAAAGGCTTACTGGATTAGAAGTTGGCCAGGCGGTAGTAGGTTTTTCCGGGGCTGATATATTTTCCATAAATAACAGGGCAGTTATTGCTGTAGGTAATCCAGGGAATGAAATACTTCCTGAGGATAGGGAGAGGGTTTTAAAATCAGCGCAAAATATACCTCTGCCCCCGGATAAAATCATATTACAAAGAGTAGAAAGGCAATATATAGTTGATGGATATGAAGGGGTTAGAGATCCGGTAGGGATGATGGGAAGCCGGCTGGAAGCAGAAGTGGCTGTTATTGTAGCTAAAGCTGCTGCCGTACAGAATTTGTACCGAAGTGCTGAGCGTATAAATTTACAGATAGAAAAATGTTTTTATAATGCTCTATTGGCTGCAGAAGCAGTACTTCTGCCTACAGAAAAAGAAATAGGGGTAGTTCTTGTTGATATAGGTGCGGGAACTACCGAAGTGAGCTTTTTTGAAAGAGGAAGCCTGGCCTGTACGGCTGTTTTGCCTATAGGAGGAGAATATATAACCCGGGATATAGCAATAGTGCTTAAAACATCTCTGGGAGAAGCTTTGCGCATAAAAGAACATTATGGAGTAGCTAGTCCTTTTTTAGTAAAAGAAGGGATAACGATAAAAATAAAGAATATACAAGGTAATCAGACAAGAGAAGTTTCTGCCCGTATGGTGGCGGAAATAATTCAGGCCCGGGTTTTGGAAATGATGGAAATGATACGGGATAGGCTTATAAGTTTTGGATGTCTTTCCCGCATGCCGGGAGGAATAGTGGTAGTAGGTGGCGAAGTTATGCTTCCCGGAATGGTACAGGTTATGGAGGAGTATTTTGGGGTACCTGTACGTATAGGCGTCCCTAATAGTATAAGAGGGATAACTAATGATTTTGCCCTTCCCCAAAATGCTGCCGTTATTGGGGCGGTAGTCTGTGCTGCTAAGGGCAGGGCATGTGTTCCTGGGCATAATAATCAAGGGTTTTATAAGTTTTTCGATAAGCTGGGTTATTTTTGCAAAGATTTATTTAGTTGAGGGCAGAGGAGGTATTTAAATGCCATTAGAATTTGATGTTGAGATGCAGCAGTTTGCTAATATCAAGGTAATAGGTGTTGGTGGTGGAGGTAATAATGCCATAAACCGCATGATAGAAGCCGGATTGAAAGGAGTAGAATTTATTGCGGTTAATACTGATGCTCAGGCTTTATTCCTCTCCAAGGCTGATAAGAAGATTCAAATAGGAGAAAAATTGACTAAAGGTTTGGGAGCGGGAGCTAATCCTGAGATAGGTATGAAAGCAGCTGAAGAGAGTGCCGATGAGATAAAGAGGGCATTACAAGGAGCTGATATGGTTTTTGTAACTGCTGGCATGGGAGGAGGAACCGGTACCGGGGGGGCTCCAGTTATTGCCAAGATTGCTAGAGAGTTGGGGGCTTTAACTGTAGGGGTAGTAACTAAACCTTTTACTTTTGAAGGAAGAAAGCGTAGTGCCCAGGCGGAAAAAGGAATTCAGGCTTTGCGGGAAGAGGTAGACAGCCTTATAACTATACCTAATGACAGGCTTTTGCAGGTAGTTGATAAACATACTGCTTTTAATGATGCTTTCAAAATTGCCGATGATATTTTACGACAAGGAGTACAGGGGATATCTGACCTGATTGCTGTGCCAGGTATTATTAATTGTGACTTTGCAGATGTACAGACAATTATGAAGAATACTGGTTCTGCTTTAATGGGAATAGGCAGAGCTTCAGGTGAAAATAGAGCAGCGGAAGCCGCCAGAATGGCTATTTCCAGTCCTCTTCTGGAAACTTCTATTGATGGGGCTAAAGGAGTACTTTTTAATATAACCGGTGGTCATGATCTTACTTTATATGAAATTAATGAAGCGGCGGAAATTATTCATGCAGCTGCTGATGTAGAGGCTAACATTATTTTTGGTGCCAATATAGATGAGAGCTTACAGGACGAAGTAAGGGTAACGGTAATTGCTACGGGATTTAATACTTCCCGGTCGCAAAATATAAGTAATATATCGAAAGAAGTGGCTAAAGAAAGGACCAGGTTGATAGACACTTCAGCTTCTCTTCTGGATAAGGCGGATTTAGAAATCCCTCCTTTTTTGCGCAGAAAATAAAAAAGCAAATAATACAAAATTTGTAAATATCGTAAGTCATAGGCGGGAATTTTTTAAAATCCCGCTTTTTTATTTGGTTCTTTGTCAATAGTTGGGGTAGCAGGTGTTAGTGGTCAAATACCTGCTACCTCTTTTGTACTATCTGCCATGTTGTAAATACAATTAGTGAACACTTTGTAAAATGCTTTCCCGAAAGTAAGCAATGGATACTATATTTTTGCGGCCTGGTTTTGAAACAGGAAAATAAAACCTTTAACCCAATTAAAAACGGAGCCCAGGCTTAATTAGCTGGTTTTCCTCTCTATAGGTAGAGGCATAATTCTTTTTACGAACAGCAATGCAGTATACGATTACGAAATCTGGAAAAATTCCTATAACCATAAGCATTGC
>NZ_FQWY01000080.1 GCF_900129805.1 Thermosyntropha lipolytica DSM 11003 | reverse complement strand
TGTGCATCTTTTAGCGAAAAGGTGCAGGAAAACAAAAAACACCGCCTTAAAACGGTGCCTTATCTTAACGCAAAATTGACGCAAACCCTGCTAATGCAAAGAGGTTCCTTCTTGTCCTTCGCACCAATTGTGAGGTGTAGCTTGTATTCAGATATATCGTTCGGTGGTATCGAAATAACCTCCAATAGCCTCATTTTTGTAATGTCACATCCTATCTATTTAGCCCACCAAAACCCTGGGAAAAAATCTGTAATGGATAACCTTAAAAATTTATGAATGCGCATATAGAGGCATTTCATTTTATTTTGGAAGAAGAATGTTATATTTTTTACAATTTTACGAATTCAGGCTTCCCATAATCTTCCTCTAAGCCATTTATCTATGAAGTCTTTTTTTGATGAAATAATCTTCTTATTACAACCAAAAATAACGCAATAAACAAAATGCCTCCGAACAAAAAGCCTACCCATAATAGGTTTCCATCGTTCCTCTTTAAAGAAGCTTGATGTGTATCCCATTCTTTCTGTTCTGCTTTGATGTCAAAGTCTGTTTTATCACCTAGACCATCTGCTGTTGCAGTAATCATCTCCCCTGCGTTGACTATAGCTTTTTTGCCGTCAGCTTTGGCGGTAAACTCTACTGTTCCTTCAATTACTTTCACTGACGAAGTTGTACCCGTTTCCTCGCAAATGAATATTGTGCCTTTTTGACCCAATACTCCTTGATTCATGGTCACTTCCATAGTGCCATCTTTAAGCAATTTCTTAACATTAACTAACAGGTTTCCCAGTACTAAGTCAATTTTGCTTTCTTTCTCGCCCGGTGGAGCAAGTACAATTTCCGTATCGGCCTTCATTACAAAGGTGCTAAGATCCCTAAAGGAAAGAATTGCACCGCTCCTCGGCCCTGTTCTTATATGGTCTTCAATATACAACACCATGTCCATACGAGCAAAGTCCCAAGCGTCTTCGTCAAATCCGGGACGCACTTCAACCTGACCTGAAAGACCGGCGAACCTAACACCAGAATCAATACGTTCTATGTTTTCAGTGCTCCACATATAAAAAGGGTCTCCCGGTATTTCCAACAACTTGTCACTAAAGTAAAAAAGTGCTAGATTTTGCCCGCTAGGCGGATCAAAAATAACATACTTCCCATCAAGTATACGCCCCGTTAAAGGGGACCCACCGGATACGTAGGGTGCTTGTTCAACAAAGGTTCCGGCTGGCCCTCCGCTAAATTTAAGCTTAACTTCGACTGGTTTAAAAGTGGGGGCTTTTGTGGCATCTTCAAGGGGGAAAGCAGTCATGCCCCCTACTTTTATTGGTTTGCCGACAATTTTGCCATAATCGGATATCTGGTACTTTAAGATAAGTAGGGCATCCTCATAGTCCTTTTGCCACCATAACCTTCCTGTTGTTCCTCCCAATTTCCCAACATTCCAGAATGTAAGCTCATAATCAATACCCGACACTCGAATACCCGTCCATTGCCCTTCCTTCATAACGTCGAAGTAGCCGGGACTACTATCCGGAAGCCTGTCAACGCTAAAGTCCTCGACATCCACACTGCCTGTCATATGTACCTGAACGGTTGAGACACCAAAAGGTATTTCGGCATAAACAATTCCTATAGAGCAAAATAAAAAAGCGGATGTGATAAATATAATAAACCCACATCCTTTGATTTTTGACATTCTATATCCCTCCTTTGGGGGTGCGAACATTTTTTCTGGACTTTAGGTTACTAATCCCAAACTTTTTATGTATTCTAGTGGGTTCATTCCGCCCAACGACGCTTTTATACACTTTTGCGCATACCATCTTATGTAAACGAACACAAGGGGATATTTCTTTTGTGCTGTCTGATATTTATACTGTCTCCTTTTTCGCACTATTAATTTAATTCCTCTATTCTTTCCACCGCAATCCCGGTAATATCTGCTATAGTTTCTATATCCAGCCATTTTTGCAAAGCATTCAGTGCTGCTTCCTCTTTGCCTTTTTCTATACCTTTTTTTATACCTTTTTCTATACCTTTTTCTATACCTTGCTCTATACCTTTAGCTATACCTTGCTCTATACCTTTCCTTATCCCTTCCTCCATACCCTCTCTTCT
>NZ_FQWY01000037.1 GCF_900129805.1 Thermosyntropha lipolytica DSM 11003 | reverse complement strand
AACAACCAGGACTCACGTAGTTACGGAGAAATATTCTATTTGTTATGCGATGAGGTACAGGATATTGACTACCAGACCGCCATACGGTATCTTTTGCTTTTTATTGCTGAACTGCTCAAAAAAATTTCCCAGGATTTATACGCAGCGATTTTGTGTCAAGTTCGATATTGGATTGCTGGTCAACCAGCATACATTAGGGCTTTGATGCCTGTTTTAAACTGCGAAATTTGAGTTATTGTTAAAATATTAAAAAAATTCGTATTTATAAAATTAGGCATAAAAAATATTTAATTTTCAATCTTGTCCTGTTATCTTTATGACTATATAATATAAATATCACATAAAAATATATAATTTCGTAATAAAAACCTTTTATTCCTATACCTCATCACATAGTTTCCTGCAGGCGGGGGTGATAAAAACACATCGATAAATTACCTAATCAATTATTATAAGCAAGGAGGCGAGTGGGATGGAATTTATGTATGCAACCAAAGAACAGTTTGAGCGCCTGGTCGATTTTAAAGGTGCCCGCGAGTATCACCTGAGTAAAAGCCGCAAAAAGAAAGATAAGCGCATGTCCCTGAGTGAAGCTATTGCAGAATATGTAAAAGATGGCGACATCCTGGCCGAAACCGGCTTTTCTTATGTCAGATCTCCTATCCAGGCTTATTTTGAAATAATAAGGCAGAAGAAGAAAAACATGGTCAGCATAGGCTCTCCCATGTCCAACACTTCTTACCTCATGACTATGGGCTGTGTTTATGCTATCCATCTATCCTACATAGGGGTGGAAATGCGGGGTAATGATAAAAACTTTGCCCGCGCTATAAAAACCAAGCAGGCGGAAATACTCTCTATATGGAGCCACGGCAGCATGGCATTAGGCTTTAAAGCCGCCCAATTAGGAGCACCCTTTATAGCTGCTAAACAGCTTTTAGGCTCAGACATGCTTAAATACAATCCTTATGTAAAAGTCATTGAAAACCCTGTAGGCCTGGACAAAAGTGAGCCGGTAGTAATCATTCCTGCCCTTTTCCCTGATGTGTGCATAATCCATGTCCAGAAAGCAGACCGTTATGGCAATGCCGTTATTGAAGGCCCGGCCGTAAACGATATAGCCTTAGCTGCTGCCTGCCGTAAAGTAATAATAACTGCAGAAAAAATCGTGCCGGAAATGACTATACGTGAATTAGGCAATGCCTGCATCCCCTTCTGGTATGTAGATGCTGTAGTTGAACTTCCCTATGGAGCCCTGCCGGGCTGCTGCCCTGGTTGTTACTACTGGGCCCGTGAATGGTGGGAGTGGCTGGTAAGAGTAGGCACCCCGAAACAGGAAAATGTAGATGATATCATGAGATACTGGGTATTTGAATGCAAAGACCAGTTCGACTTCATCGAAAAACTGGGAGGCATACGCTTCATAGACCAGGCTACCCGCCTTATGGAAGCTGCCCAGGCTAACATAGATGATTCACTGGTAAGCTTCGACTACCAGGAAGTTATTCCAAAATGGGATTAAAAAGGAGGGGATTTGATGAGTAAGGTAGCACCGCCTAATCCGCTGGAAATGCTGGCTTATAATATAGCCCAGATGATTGAAGACGATCAGATAGTCTATGTAGGAACCGGGCTTCCTATGGTAGGAGCCATTCTGGCCAAAAAGACCCATGCTCCCAACATAACCCTGGTCTATGAAAGCGGCGGCCAGGACCCCTTAGAAGGCCAGATGCCCTGGTCGGTAGGATGTCCTTTTACCTACCGCAAATCACCTGCTGTCTTAGAAATGGCCGTATCATTCGGCCAGTGCGCTATAGGCTATGTCGATATAGCCTTCCAGGGTGGAGCCCAGATCGACATGTACGGCAATGTCAACACTTCCGTAATCGGTTCTTACGAAAATCTTAAATCTATCCTTCCCGGCAGTGGCGGAGGTAATGATATAGGTTCACTTACTCAAAAATCGGTGCTGGTAGGTTTGCAAACCCCTGACCGCTTCCCCGCCCGGGTCGATTTTATAACTACTCCCGGCTACCTGGATGGAGGAGACTCCCGGGAAAAAGCAGGTCTTATGGGAGGGCCTATTGCCGTTGTTACTCAGGTAGGCATATATGACTTTGAGCCGGTAACCAAGCGGATGCGCATAAAAGCTTTAAATCCCGGCATGAGCGTAGAAATTGCTCAGGCCTGCACCGGCTTTGAACTGCTGGTTCCGGATGAAGTTCCTTTCATCGAACCACCTAGTGATGAAGTCCTCGAAATACTGCGCAAAGAAGTAGATCCCCGCGGGGTATTTATTAAAATGCCTGCCCGTTAAAAAAAGAGGGGTATATGCCCCCTCTTTTTAACGGGCAATTCTTCGCCAATAAGGCTTTTTTTTCGCTACCTTTATAACTATCTGGCAGCCGTCTTCCGTATCGCATTCATCCATATATATATCAATCCCGGTCTGCCTGGCCCTCCTCACCGTTTCTTTGATGGTATTCAAAAAAATGCGTTCATCCCGAATCACCATAACTTCTCCCTTCTTATCTCCTTTAGCTGCCAAAAACGGGCTGTCCGCAAGCCATCTTTCCACCAGGTCTTTGGTCTCGGCCAGGGATAGATTCCTTTTCATTATTTCATCGATGATTTCCAGCTGAACAACCGGTGATTTAAACTGCAGCAAAAGCGAAACATAATGTTCATCAAGCCCGGTTTCGGTAATCCTTTTCTGCACCTCCGGAACCAGCTTCATAAACTCTAACCTATGGGCTATTTCCCTCTCTTTTTTCCCCGTTTTAGCCTCTATATCATGAGGCTTTAACCCCCAAACCTCGCCCAACCTGTTATAAGCACGGGATTCTTCCCCTAAATCAAGCGGCTTTCTTTGCAGATTTTCCGCAAGGGCAATACAGGCAGCCTTTTCATCATCCATATCTCTAACCAGGGCAGGAATCTGCGCCAGTCCTAAAAGGAGGCAGGCCCGATACCTTCTTTCTCCTGCTATCAGCTGATAAAGATCTCCCCTCTTGCGTAATATTACAGGTTGAATTACTCCCAGGGCAAGTATAGACTGGGCCAGATCAAAGATTTCCTCATCCGCAAAGTTGCGGCGGGGCAAAAAAGGGCTTCTTACAATTCGGGATAAAGGAACATATACCACCTTTTCTTCATTTATCCTTTCTTGCCCTCTATTAAACCATTTAGCCATACCCGATCCTCCTTAAAGCGGCCTTTTCGCAGGTATGCCGGTTCGACGCGGATATTTTTCCGGAGTAGGTGCTGTTTTCTCTACGGCCACAATATACCGCCTGCGGTCCCCGCTTGCATAAGCATAAACATCGACCACCCGGCCGCCTAAAACCTCCAAGGCATTATGCGCCTCTTTCCATTCCTCCTCAAAATTTGGCCCTTTCCACATATAAACCAGCCCGCCTTTTTTAACCAGAGGTAAAGCATATTCCAGCATCACCCTCATAGCTGCCACCGCACGGCTTGTACAGAAATCAAATCTTTCCCGCAATTCTAAATCTCTCCCTGCTTCTTCCGCCCTCTTACGCACAACCTGAACATTGGAGAGATTACATTCCCTGCCTACCTTGGTAAGAAACATGCTCTTTTTTAAATCCGCTTCGATAAGCGTAAACGCAATGTCAGGACAATAGATAGCCAGAATAAGCCCCGGAAATCCTGCCCCGGTGCCGATATCAACCCCCCTCCCGGATAAGTTTACCCAGTCCAAGATAGCCAGGGAGTCCCTGATATGTTCATCCAGTTCTTCCACATCCATGCGGCGGCTTACCAGATTATGCTTCTTATTTTCCTGTATCAGTAATTCTTTGTATTTATTAACAATATATTCCATGTCAATCACTTATTTCCTTCTTTTTTTCTCTAAAAAAATTAACAGCACATTTATATCTGCCGGATTGACCCCGGAAATGCGCGAAGCCTGCCCAATAGATACCGGCCTTATCTGTTTAAGTTTCTGCAGAGCCTCATTGGACAAGCCGTAAACCTCATCATAATTTATATCTTCGGGAATAAGCCGGTTTTCCATTTTTTCAAACCTTTTTATCTGTTCTTCCTGTTTCTTTATATAGCCTTCGTATTTAGACTGTATTTCCAGTTGTTCTAAAATATCAATATCTTTATCCTCCAGCCACCCACCTGCTACCAGATCGTTTATTTTTATCTCCGGCCTTTTTAAAATCTCCCACAAACTTACCCTATCCCTTAAGGGAGCAGTGTTTTTTGCCAGCAAAAATTCTTCCATTTCCTTATCAGCGGGAGTAAAAGTCGTCTCTTTCATCCTGATTATCTCTTTTTCCAGCTCCTCACGCTTTTCGTTAAATATTCTCCAGCGATAGTCATCAACCAGGCCTATCCGGCGCCCAATTTCCGTCAAACGCAGGTCGGCATTATCCTGCCTTAAAACCAGGCGGTATTCGGCACGGGAGGTCAATAAACGGTAAGGCTCATCTATATCGCCAGTTACCAGATCATCGATCATCACGCCAATATAAGCCTCGCTTCTCTTTAAGATAAGCGGCTCCTCCTCTTTTATCTTTAAAGCTGCATTTATTCCCGCCATAATCCCCTGAGCTGCGGCCTCTTCATAACCTGAAGTCCCGTTTATCTGCCCGGCGGTAAAAAGATTTTCCACCTCTTTTGTCTCCAAAGTAGGTTTTAGCTGGGAAGGAATAACATAATCATACTCAATAGCATATCCAGTCCGGATCATGCGCACATTTTCCAATCCCGGAATGCTGCGCAAGACCTTAAGCTGCACATCTTCCGGCAGGCTGGTATTCATGCCCTGAACATACATTTCATCCGTAGACCATCCTTCTGGCTCTATAAAAAGCTGATGTGATTCTTTATGGGGAAAACGTACCACCTTATCTTCAAAAGAAGGGCAGTACCTCGGCCCTCTTCCCTTTATAATCCCGCTGAAAAGCGGGGAACGATCCAGATTATCGAGAACAATCTGGTGCGTAGTCTTGTTGCTGTGGGTAAGCCAGCAGGAAAGCTGAGGCCTCTTTACCCGGGGACTTATATAGGAAAATCTTAAAGGCCTTTCATCTCCTGGCTGTTCTATCATCTTGGAAAAATCAACTGATTTTTTGTCTATCCTGGGCGGAGTCCCTGTTTTGAACCGGCCCAGTTTAAGCCCTAATTCCCGGAGGCAGTCCGAAAGTTTTACCGCCGGGAACTGGCCGTTTGGCCCTCCATCAAAAGCCAGGTCTCCTATAATAATGCGGCCTTTAAGATAGGTTCCGGAAGTAATCACTACTGCCCGGCAATTATAGCGGGCACCGGTTCTGGTTATTACCCCGCTAACCTTTCCATTTACCGTTTCTATCCTTTCTACTTCTGCCATAGCCACATCCAGGCCTGGCTGGCGCAAAAGGGTTTTAAGCATTTCCTTATGATATTCAGCTTTATCGGCCTGAGCCCTAAGGGCCTGAACAGCAGGTCCCTTGCCGGTATTGATCATGCGCATCTGCAGATGGGTTTTATCTATATTTTTAGCCATTTCCCCTCCCAGAGCATCGATTTCCCTGACCAGCTGAGATTTAGCCGGCCCTCCTATGGAAGGGTTACAGGGCATCAAGGCAATATTTTCCATGCTCAAAGTAAGCATTAATGTTTTTACTCCCATGCGGGCAGCAGCCAGAGCTGCTTCACATCCGGCATGTCCTCCTCCTATGACTACCACATCATAATTTCCTGCATTATAAATAACCACAAAAAAACCCCCTTTTAACCCGGCTCCCGACTATTTGCCTATACAAAAATCGCGGAAAATGCGATCCATCACTTCTTCTTTTATATTTTTGCCTGTAATCTCACCTAATGCCTCCAGGGCTCCTCTTATATCAACTGCCAGACAATCCAAAGGCACCTTACCCAAACCTTCCAGAGCAGATACTAAATGTTCCCTGGCCTTATCCAGGGCTATTTTTTGCCTTATATTAAATATCATTTCCTCCCCTTCATAACTACCCCGGCCTTCGATTATCATATCTTTTATACTCTTTTTAAGCTCATCAAGTCCGGTTTTTTCCTTTACCGAACCGCGTATCACCTTCACTCCTTTAAACAGCCTGGCTAAATCTTCCTCACTTATATTTTTTTCCTCCAGATCTTCCTTATTTACCAGCACGATCAGGTTATCTTTCCTGAGCCGCCGGTAAATATTCATATCCTCTTCGGTTATACCGGCGGCTACATCCAGAAGGAAGATGACCAGATCAGCTTCTTCTATAGCCTGGCTTGATTTTTCCACTCCTATCCTTTCTACTATATCCTCAGTCTCCCTTATACCTGCAGTATCCATAATCTTAACCGGTATCCCTTCGATATTTATATAATCTTCGATTACATCCCGGGTTGTACCAGGAATATCGGTAACTATGGCCTTTTCTTTACGCAAAAGAGCATTAAGCAAGCTGGACTTCCCCACATTCGGCTTGCCTACAATAGCAATAGAAACCCCTTCCCGGTATATATCTCCCATTTTAGCCCCTTCTATAAACTTTTCCAGTGCTTTTTTTACCTTCTCCAGCCTGGCTTGCATTTCATCATAATCAGGTTCGCCTACTTCATCAGGAAAATCTATGCTGGCTTCTACCGCAGCATTGATAGAGGTAAGTTCATCTTCCAGATAGGCAAAATCAGCTTTATTTTCCCCTTTAAGCTGTTTTAAAGCCAGTTTTAATCCTTTTTCCGTTTTAGCCCTTATAACTTCTATAACTGCTTCTGCCTGGCTCATATCTATCCGGCCGCTGATGAAAGCCCGGCGGGTAAATTCTCCTGGCTCAGCCAGCCTTATCCCATTTTTCAGGACTTCTTCCAGGCATTTTCTCGCTGCCAGGATGCCGCCATGACAGTTTATCTCTACCACATCCTCCCCGGTATAACTTCTGGGAGCGCGCATGATAGAGATTAAAACTTCATCTATATATTCACCTTTTTCATCTACTATCCAGCCCAGAGTAAGGGTATAACCGGCTTTCTTTTTTATATCTACCCCGGCATTATAAGGCTTGAAGATACGGTCTATCTTTTCAATAACCCCGCTCCCGCTAAGCCTTATGATAGCTATGCCTCCTTCTCCGGGAGGAGTAGCTAAAGCTGCAATATCATCATTTATATACATGACACCACACCACTTCTCTCTATTTGTTTTACTATGTATGATACCAAAATAACCCCTTTTTTAAAAATATCCCGCTTTTAAAAATATTAAAAAAGACCCCGCAGGGTCTTTTTTAGCATCTTAAAACTTATTTCTTCAGGGCTATAACTACTTTACGGTTAGGTTCTTCTCCTAAGGAATAAGTGGTAATCAGGGGATCTCCTTGCAGTGCGGTGTGGATAATCCTTCGTTCCTGGGAGGTCATAGGCCGCATAATAATCTGTTTCTTAGTCTTCTTAACCTTATCCGAAAGCCGCAAAGCCAGCGCTTCTAATGATTCTTCTTTCTTCTTGCGATAATTTTCCACATCAATAACTACCCTTATTTTCTCTTCGCGCTTTTTATTTAGCATCAGACCAACTATAAACTGCAGGGCATCCAGGGTTTCCCCCTTATGTCCAATAACCAGCCCCATATCCTTACCGGAAAGATTAATTCTTACGGTATCACCACTAAACTGAGCGCTTTCTACCTGACAATCTAAGCCCATTTTTTGTAATATCTCTTTGACCAGAGAACTTGCTTCTTTTTCCGGCTTGGCCTTCAAAGTTACTCTTACCAGGGCTGGTTTCTTTACTAACCCTAAAAGACCCTTGCTTGGCTCTTCTAGAACTTCTACCGTAACATCATCAATACTGCAGTTTAATTCATCCAGAGCAGCTTTAATCGCCTCATCAATAGTTTTCCCTTTTTTCTCTACGGTCTGGAGTTCCATTCTTACTTTTTGCCTCCTTTTCCCCCTGTTTTTTAATCACCTTCGTGCAGGCAGTTTTTTTATTTACCAGGAGCCGTTTTGGCACTTGTTTTATTAACATACAGCTGCTGCAAAATTCCTAGAATATTGAACATTATCCAGTAAATAGGTAACCCGGCTGGCAGTGTAGTAGCAATCCAGGCCATAAAAAGCGGCATAAAATAAAGCAAAGACTTCTGGGTAGGATCATCAGTATTAACCATAGATACTTTTTGCTGAATATAAGTAGTTATCCCTGCTAAAATAGGAAGGTATATAGCTATGGGATCCCCATGGGTTATAAAATACCAGGCCGTTTTACTTATATCAGGAATACCTAAAAAAGCAGCATGTTCGGCTACAGTAAACTGGAAATTATATAAAGATTGATAAAAAGCGATAAAAATAGGCATCTGTATCAGCAGAGGCAGACAGCCCCCAAAAGGATTAACTCCATGTTGGCGATAAAGTTCCATTACCTTGGCCTGCATCTTCTGGGGGTCATCCTGATACTTTTCCTGTATGTACTTTAATTTAGGTTGCAGTTCCTGCATAGCCCGCATTGACTTAAGCTGCTTCTGGGTTAACGGGAAAAGTACCAGCTTAATTACTATAGTCATTAAAATAATAGCCAGCCCATAATTAGGTAAACCTATTTTTATAGTTATCCCATACATAAATTCAATAAAATCAGTAAACCACTGTACAAAAGATTGCCACAAAATTTGCCCTGCCTATCGTAAAAAGCGATAGCAGGTAGTCACCTCCCTTATTATCTGCAAACTGCCTTTTTTTAAGGTACCGGGTCGTAACCTCCTGGATGCCAGGGATGACATCGCAAAATCCTTTTAAAAGCCAACCATCCTCCTTTAAAAGCGCCGTATTTCTCTATAGCTTCCAGTGCATAGTTAGAACAGGAAGGATAAAAACGGCACGAAGGTTTTTTAAACAGGGATACTTTTTGATAGACTTTTATCAAAAAAATCATTAACCTCTTCAATTTAAACCAGCCTTCTTAAATATTTTCATTACATCTTTATGCAAAAGCGAAAATGTATATCCCTCCAGGTTGTGGCGACAGATTATGACTATATCAAAACTGCCTTTAATACGGTTTTTTTCTTCATTTATAATCGCTCTTAACTGCCTTTTTATCCGGTTGCGCACCACAGCATTTCCTATTTTCTTGCTTACTACAAAGCCAAATCGGTTATGCCCCAGATTATTTTCCTTTATATATACAATTATATACCTGCCGGAAAATTTTTTACCTTTTTCATATACCAGCTTATAATCTCCACTCTTGTTTATCCTTAATTCTCTCTTAAGCATAAAAATACCTTTCCGCCGGGTAAAAATATCTACCTAATATTTTAACCAAAATTTTTAATAAGTAAAATAAAAGGTCGCCTTAACGACCCTATGCACATAATCTTTTTCTACCTTTTCTCCTGCGGTTGGCTAAAATCTTTCTGCCGCTTTTCGTAGCCATTCTCTTTCTAAAACCATGCTCTTTCTTTCTCTGCCGGTTTTTAGGTTGATAGGTTCTTTTCATTTCCTTGCCGCCTCCCTTAATTTTTCCAATACCTTATTATTATATTTATTATCCGCAAACCATGTCAAGATTTCGCAGCCTTCTAAATACTTCTATTTTTAACACTGATTTGTTATCATAATTATGCTACACTAATAATTATAAACAAAAAACACAGTTGTTTTTCACAGGATTTTCATATATCATTGAAACTTGTCAAGATATCCACAGCCTCAAAGGCAGAAATAAAAAATCTTTTCCACAAATACACAGGAGGCTATCAGATATGTCTGGAAATATTACCGATTTTAAGCTCATATGGGATAAAGTTTTAGAAGAGATAAAGGAAGAAATAGGAGAAATAAGCTTTGACATCTGGTTTCCCATGGTCAAGTTTATAGGTTATAAAAACAACAAGGTGTATGTAAACGTTCCCAATAACCTTACCAAAGAGTGGATAGAGCTCAAATACTCTGACCTTATAGAAAATAAATTCCGTTCCCTGACCGGACAAAATATAACCCTGGTATTATCCACAGAAAACATAATTGCCAAAGAAAACCGCAGCTCCAACCTTAATCCTAAATACACCTTTGATTCTTTTGTAGTTGGCAACAGCAACCGCTTTGCCCATGCAGCCTGTTATGCAGTAGGGGAAGCACCGGCTAAAGCCTATAACCCTCTTTTTATTTATGGAGGGGTTGGCCTGGGCAAAACGCACCTGATGCATGCCATAGGACATCATATATTATCCAAATATCCGGGAATGTCGGTAATGTATGTTTCTTCGGAACAGTTTACCAATGAACTGATAATGTCCATAAAAGATGACAATACTTCTGGCTTTCGCCAGAAATACCGCAATATCGATGTCCTGCTCATAGATGATATCCAGTTTTTAGCCGGCAAAGAAAGAACCCAGGAAGAATTTTTCCACACTTTTAATTCTCTTTATGAAGCTAACAAACAGCTGGTCATATCCAGCGACCGTCCCCCCCGCAGCATACCTACCCTGGAAGACAGGTTGCGTTCTCGCTTCGAATGGGGGCTCATAACTGATATTCAGCCGCCAGATCTGGAAACGCGCATCGCTATCCTGCGCAAAAAAGCGCAAAATGAAAACCTGGAGATACCTTACGATGTCTTAGACTATATAGCTAACTATATAGATTCCAATATTCGCGAACTGGAAGGTGCCCTTATCCGGCTGATAGCTTATGCCACTTTAAACAACAAGCCTATCAATATCAACACCGCAGCTGAAGCCTTAAAAGATATACTTCCAGCTCCGCGGCCCAAAAGAATAACTATCGAAAACATTCAAAAAATAGTAGCTGAATATTACGGCATACCTATGGCTGAGCTGCTGTCCAAAAAACGCAACAAACAGCTAGCTTATCCCAGACAAATAGCCATGTACCTCTGCCGTAAGCTTACTGATGCCTCTTATCCTCAGATAGGCGAACAGTTTGGCGGACGCGATCATACTACGGTACTACATGCGTACGAAAAAGTAGAAAAAGATATCATAAACGACCAGGAACTGAAAAAAGTAATAAACGAATTATGCAAAAAAATAGATCCCAATTATATGCCATAAACCAGAGCTGGTTATAAACAAGGTTATCAACTTTAAAAAAACCGAAAAAATAGAAAAAAGAAACACTTATCCACATATCAAAAAGGCTTACTACTATTACTGCTGCCATTCTTATAAAGAATAAAAAATAAAAGAGCGGAGGGCTACCAAGATGAAATTTATCATCGAAAAAGGCCAATTATCTACCCTTACCACCCTGGTACACCGGGCAGCATCCAACAAAGCAACTATACCGGCTCTATCCGGAATCCTTATCGAAGCCAGCCGGGAAAAAGGATTGACCATGACGGCTACCGATATGGAAATAGGTATCAAAACCTCCACCGAACAGGTTGACATAATCGAAGAAGGAACTGTACTGGTAAATGCCCAGTATTTCTCCGACTTTATAAAACTGCTGCCCGATTCCCCAGTAACCATAAGCCTTAACCATGAAACCTCCAAGCTAGACATAACCTATGGCCGCTCTACCGGCCACATAAATATATACGACAATCAAGAACATCCAGGGCTTCCGGTAAAAGAAGCCCTGGAAAAGATAACCCTTCCCCAGAAAGTGCTGCGTGAAGGGCTAAAGAAAACAGCTTTTGCTGCTGCCCACAACCATTTTCGCCAGGTGTTCACAGGGGTTCTTTTTGACATACTGGAAGATGGAATGCTGAAAATAGTAGCTTCAGACACTCACCGCCTCACCCAGTATACTTATATGCTGGAAGAAAAAGGGTTAGAACCTTTTAATTTTATAATACCTATCCGCACCATAAATGAGATACTGAGGGTTTTAGATGATAGTGAAGAAAAAATATCTATATGTACCACAGAAAACCATGTAGTATTTCAAAAGCCTAGATTCTTGCTGGTATCGAGACTGATTGAAGGACAATATCCGAGCTACGACAATGTCATTCCGGGCACTTTCAAAACCGAAGTAGATATCGATGCCTATAAATTTACTACCGCCCTGGAAAGAGCCAGAATAGTACCCGCTGATGAAAGGATAAAAATCCCTCAGATACAGATCTACCTTGAAGGGCAGGAAGCGGTTTTTAAAACTTATTCCGAGATGATGGGTGAAATAATCGAAGTTATCGAAGGAGTAGACATAAAAGGCGAATCGCCTTTTAAGATAGTATTCAACACCAATTACCTTCTAGAAATTGCCAGGATATATGCCGGAGAAGGGGAAAAGGTAAATATAAAATTTTCCGGGAGCTTAAGCCCAGCTCTGATAACTAACCCCGAACGGGATAATTATCTATATGTAATTGTTCCCTTAAGAACCAGTACCAGTAATTGAAAAAGTGAGATGCATAAGCCTTGAAGGTTAAAGAGCTTGCTGTTAAAAATTTCCGCAATATCAAAGAAATCCTCCTGCCGGAAGAGAGATTAGGTAACCTTAATATTTTTACCGGAAACAACGGCCAGGGAAAAACTAATCTTCTAGAAGCCCTGTATATATTGAGCGGAAACAGCTCTTTCCGCTCTCCTAACTATGATCATCTGGTAAACTATGAGAAGGAATACTTCAATATAAACGCAAAATACACGGCAGGGGAAAAAGATCTCGAAATAGGTTTAACTTACACCCGGAGTAAAAGCAAAGAAATCTTTCTTAATCGGAAAAAGATTAGAAGCAAACACCCTTATATTCCCAAAGTAGTGCTGTTCATTCCCGATGATCTCTATCTTATAAAAGGTTCTCCGGGCAGACGGAGGAACTTTATTGACTTTATGCTAAAACAAATCTCCGCAGAGTATGCATACTTAATAGAAGAATATGGAAAAATACTAAAAAAAAGAAATCTTATGCTTAAAAAAGAAGCAATAAGGGATAAAACCCTTAACATATTGGATGGGATGCTGACAGAAAAAGCGGCCCTTATAATCATGCAGCGCATAAATCTGATAAATATGCTGGAAAAAGAAGTAAGGGACATCTATTCCTTTTTAAATAAAGAAGAGGCTGACATTAAAATCAAGTATGCCCTCTCTTTTCCCATCCCTGACGAAAAGGTAAATATCTCTACTTTAAAAGCAAGGATGGCTGAAGAACTGATAAAAATAAGGAATCAGGAAGGGATGCGCAAAACTACCTTGTTAGGTCCTCATCTTGATGACATAAATTTTTATTATAATAATAAATTAGCCCGTTTCTTCTCTTCCCAGGGACAGCAGAGGAATCTGGTTGTTGCTTTGAAAATAGCGGAAGCCCAAACTTTCTGCCGTATACGGGGATTTTATCCTCTTTTTCTTCTAGATGAAGTTTTATCTGAACTCGATTACGAACGGAGAAATCTTTTGCTAAAATATTTAGGTGAGGCAGAATTTCAAACTTTTATGACTGCAGTCAACATAGATGATATTGATGTAAAGGGAGCTGCCGTTTTTAATGTCAAAGACGGCAGTATAGTATGAAAGGAGCAGTTTTATGTATGTACATTTAGGTAATAACTATATTATTTCCGCTCAGGATATAATTGCCATCATAAATATCGAGCCACCAGTAGCGGAAGATTTAGAAGACATAATGCAAATAGCTATCGATGAAAAAAGAATAGTCTATGTAGGCGAAGGGAAAAAAAGAAAATCCCTGATAATATGTGATGATAAAGTTTATATATCACCTATATCTTCAACTACTCTCTACAAACGGATAGCTAATTGCCATAAGGGGGTTTAAGTTTTGAAAGGAAAAAACAGCAGTTATACTGCTTCCGATATTCAGGTTCTGGAAGGTCTAGAAGCAGTGAGGAAAAGACCAGGTATGTATATAGGGTCTACCGGTCCGCGGGGACTTCATCACCTGGTCTTTGAAATTGTAGATAACAGTATTGATGAAGCCGTCGACGGCCACTGTGATTATATAAAGGTCATTATCCATAAAGACAACAGTGTAACCGTAATAGATAACGGCAGAGGTATCCCCGTAGATATCCATCCCCTGATGGGAAAATCGGCTCTGGAAGTTATCATGACTACCCTGCATTCCGGAGGAAAATTCAGCGGTACCAATTACAGCACCTCGGGAGGCCTGCATGGGGTAGGCCTCTCCGTAGTAAACGCCTTATCCAAAAAGATGAAAGTTACCGTAAAGAGAAATGGCAAAATATATGAACAGGAATATAAAAGGGGCAAACCTTTAAATGAAGTACATGAGGTAGGTGTGGCCGAAGATACCGGAACTATTATCCATTTTCTCCCTGATGACCAGATTTTTGAGGAAACAGCTTTTGACAAAGAAATAATAATACAGCGCCTGCGGGAGCTTGCTTTCTTAAACCGGGGAATTACCATCGAATTTGTAGATGAGAGGGAAGATTATAAAAAAGTATTTCAGTACAACGAAGGTCTTAAGGATTTTGTAGCTTATCTTAATAAAAACAAAGAGGTCATAAATGACGAGATTATATTTGTAGAAGAAAAAAGGGAAGATGTTTATGTAAAAGTAGCTATTCAGTATAACACCGGCTACAATGAAAGCATATATTCTTTTGCCAACAATATCCGTACCGAAGAAGGAGGAACCCATGAGCTGGGTTTTAAGAATGGTTTAACCAGGGTAATAAATGATTATGCACGCCGCAACGGGCTTTTAAAAGAAAATGAAGCTAATCTTTCCGGTGAAGATATAAGAGAAGGTATAGTAGCGGTAATCCTGGTTCTAGTCAAAGAACCCCAGTTTGAAGGCCAGACCAAGACCAAGCTGGGAAATACCCAGGTTAGGACTATTGTCGAAAATGTAGTATACGAAAATGTAGAAGATTACCTGAGCCGCAATCCATCTGTGGCCAGAAAGATAATAGAAAAGGCAATTACTGCCAGAAGGGCCCGCGAAGCGGCGAAAAAGGCACGCGAACTTACCAGACGCAAGAGCGCTCTGGAGATAACCTCTCTGCCGGGCAAACTTGCGGATTGCAGCAACAAAAACCCGGCAGAAAGCGAACTTTTTATTGTTGAGGGGGATTCAGCAGGCGGCTCGGCTAAACAGGGGAGGGATAGAAACAATCAGGCCATACTTCCCCTGCGAGGTAAAATACTTAATGTGCAAAAATCCCGTTTGGACAAGGTTTTAGCTAATGAAGAGATAAAGGCACTTATTACGGCTATCGGTACCGGAATCGATGATGATTTTGATATAAAAAAGGCCCGCTATCACAGAATTTTTATCATGACCGATGCCGATGTAGACGGATCCCATATAAGGGTACTGCTTTTAACCTTCTTCTACCGCTATATGCGGGAACTTATAAAACAGGGATATATCTATATTGCCCAGCCGCCCCTTTATGGAGCTAAAAGGGGTAATGAAATTCATTACTTCCATTCCGAGGAAGAACTGCAGGAATTTCTTAAAAAATCAGATAAAAAATGGTCAATACAGCGCTATAAAGGGTTAGGGGAAATGGATCCCGAACAGCTGTGGGAAACGACTATGAATCCGGAAAAAAGGACTGTCCTCAAGGTTACTATTGAGGATGCCATAGAGGCTGACCGCATATTCTCTGATTTAATGGGAGAAGATGTAGAGCCCAGGCGCGAATTTATACAGGCTAATGCCCGATATGTAACTAATCTCGATATATAAAGCGGGGTGAAAAATTTTGCCACAGGAAAGCCTTTTTGAAAGGGTAATACCAGTTGATATAGAGAAAGAAGTTAAAAAATCCTTCCTGGAATATTCGATGAGCGTAATTGTATCCCGTGCTATTCCTGATTTCCGGGATGGCTTAAAGCCGGTACACCGGCGTATTTTATATGCCCTTTATGATCAGGGCATGACCCATGATAAACCACATAAGAAATCAGCCCACATCGTGGGAGAAGTAATGGGTAAATACCATCCCCACGGGGATGCAGCCATTTATGAAACCATGGTAAAAATGGCGCAGGATTTTGTTATGCGCTATCCCCTGATCGATGGTCATGGCAATTTTGGTTCGCTTGATGGTGATTCAGCAGCGGCCATGCGTTATACGGAGAGCCGTATGTCCAGAATTGCTCTGGAAATGCTTAAAGATATAGAAAAAGATACCGTAGACTTCAGGCCCAATTATGATGATTCCCGGATGGAGCCCCAGGTTTTGCCAGCAAGGATTCCTAATCTTCTCATAAACGGATCTTCAGGTATAGCGGTAGGTATGGCTACCAACATACCTCCTCACAATTTAACCGAGGTCGTGGAAGGTATAAAGCTGGTCATCGATAATCCTGAAGTTTCTATCGAAGAGATAATGAAAAAGATAAAAGGCCCTGATTTTCCGACTGCCGGCATAATCATGGGGGATAAAGGAATAAAAGATGCCTACCGGACTGGACGGGGAACTATAAAAATAAGGGCACGCTATACTATTGAGGAGAAAAAAGGCGGGAAAAACGCCATCGTGATAACGGAAATTCCTTATCAGGTTAATAAGGCCAGGTTAGTAGAAAAAATTGCCGAGCTGGTAAGGGATAAAAAAATAGATGGTATTACTGACCTCAGGGACGAGTCTAACCGCCAGGGCATTCGCATAGTGATAGAAGTCAAAAAAGATGCCAATCCTAATGTTATAATCAACAAGCTTTTTAAACATACCCAGCTGGAAGATAGCTTTGGCATCATCATGCTCGGTCTTAAAAACGGCGAACCTAAAATATTAAACCTTAAACAGATAATTGAGTATTATTTAGAGCACCGGCGGGAAGTAATAGAGAGAAGGACCAGATTTGATCTTAAAAAAGCAGAAGAGCGTCTGCACATCGTAGAAGGCCTTTTAAAGGCGCTTGATTATCTAGACCAGATTATTGAAATAATAAGAAAGAGCAGGGACAGGGAAGAAGCCAGGGATAATCTGATAAGTGAATTCGGTTTTACCGAGGTGCAGGCCAACGCTATTCTGGACATGCGTTTGGTACAGCTTACTAATTTGGAGCGAGGTAAGCTTAACGAGGAATATGATGAACTTAAAGCTAAAATTGCCGACTATAAAGATATACTTTCCCGTCCCGAAAGGGTAAATGCCATAATTAAAGAAGATCTGGACGATATAAAAGAGAAATATGGAGATGCGCGAAGGACAGAGATATGCTACCAAACCAGCGATTATAAAGTAGAAGACCTGATTGAAGACAGCGAAATAGTGATAACCCTGAGCAACCGCGGTTATATAAAAAGACAGCCTTTAGATACCTATAAGGCACAAAAAAGAGGAGGAAAAGGGATAACAGCTGCTGCTGCTCGCAGTGAGGATTTCGCAAGTCAGGTAATAGTTACCAGTATACTGAATGACATTCTGTTTTTTACCAATCAAGGACGGGTATTTTCCTGCAAAGCCTACCAGATTCAGGAGGCATCCCGGCAGGCTAAAGGAATGCCGCTTATAAACTATATAGATATCAAAGGCGATGAAAAGGTAACTACTATAGTAGCCGCCCGGGATATGAATGATAAAACCTATTTGCTGATGGTGACCAGACAGGGAATCATTAAGAAACTTCCCCTTTCGGCTCTGGCCAATATAAGAAGAAACGGCCTTATTGCCATCAACCTGCATGATGGCGACCAGCTGGTAGGGGTAGTAAGGGTAAAAGAAGGAGAAAAAATCATGCTGGCTACTGCCCAGGGCATGTCCATAATCTTCAGCGAAAAACAGGTGCGTCCTATGGGGAGGACAGCAGCCGGGGTAAAGGCTATAAGCCTTGCGGAAGGCGATTATGTGGTAGGCATTGATAAATACCGGGAAAATGCTTATGCCCTTTTGGTTACGGAAAAAGGATATGGCAAGCGCACCGAACTTGCGCAATTTAGGATGCAAAACCGGGGAGGAAAAGGTATCAAATCAATAGATATAAACGACAAAAACGGAAGGGTAGTTGCCTTTAAAATAGTAAGTGCAGGTGAGGAGCTGATGATTTTAACTGAAGAAGGACATATAATTCGCCTGGAAACCGAAGATATATCTGTCCAGAAACGGTATTCCCGGGGTGTTCTTCTTATGCGGCTTAATGAAAATGACCGGGTGGCAAGTTTAGCCCGTTTCCGGGTGGAGAGGGAAGAATAGATGATAATATTTTTTTATGACTATCATTTAAAAGAAAATTTGTACTATAATTATATTTTAGTATAAAATTGCAACATGCTATCCTGGTTGGAGGAAACTATATTAGGAGGCTAAAGAGAGATGATAGAAAAAGGAACCTTTACAGTAAAAGCAGGTTTGGCCCAGATGCTAAAAGGCGGAGTTATTATGGATGTTACTACTCCTGAACAGGCTAAAATAGCGGAAAAAGCTGGAGCATGTGCAGTTATGGCTCTAGAAAGGGTTCCTGCTGACATAAGGGCAGCAGGAGGGATAGCTAGAATGGCTGACCCGGCGGTTATCAAGAGAATAATGGATGCAGTTACTATACCGGTTATGGCCAAGTGCCGTATAGGCCATTTTGTAGAAGCCCAAATATTAGAAGCCCTAGGGGTAGATTATATAGATGAAAGCGAAGTTTTAACTCCCGCCGATGACAAGTATCATGTAAACAAACACATGTTCAAGGTTCCCTTTGTCTGTGGAGCCAGGAACCTGGGAGAAGCTTTGCGCCGCATAGGGGAAGGGGCTGCCATGATCAGGACTAAAGGAGAGCCGGGTACCGGCAATGTAGTGGAAGCGGTAAGGCACATAAGACAGGTGAATGATGAAATAAGATGGGTATGTAATCTTCCTGATGATGAGCTCATGACCGCAGCTAAGGAATTGCAGGCTCCCTATGAACTGGTAGTGGAAGTTAAGAGATTAGGGCGTTTGCCGGTAGTAAATTTTGCGGCAGGAGGAATAGCTACTCCGGCTGATGCTGCTCTCATGATGCAGCTGGGCTGTGATGGCATATTTGTAGGATCTGGCATATTCAAATCCGGTGATCCCATGAAAAGGGCGCGGGCTATAGTAGCAGCTACTACCTACTATAACGATCCTCAGGTACTGGCTGAAATATCTGAAGATCTAGGTGAGCCTATGGTAGGTATTGATATAAGCACTATAAGACCAGAAGAAAGGATGCAGGATCGTGGCTGGTAAGAGAATAGGGGTTTTGGCTCTGCAGGGAGCATTCATAGAACATGAAGCCTGCCTGAAAAAATGTGGAGTAGAGGCAGTACAGATAAGAAAAGCAGAAGAAATAGAGGGAATAGACGGGCTTATCATCCCAGGAGGAGAGAGCACTACTATTGGCCGTTTAATGCGGGAATATGGTCTTGATACCAGGATAATTGAAAAGGCAAGAGAAGGGATGCCGGTTTGGGGTACCTGTGCCGGCATGATACTTCTGGCCAAAGAGCTAGATACGGATGAACCATGGCTTAAGCTTATGGATATGAAAGTAAAGCGCAATGCCTATGGAAGACAGGTAGACAGCTTCGAAACCGAACTTGATATAAAAGATATTGGTAAGATAAAAGGGGTTTTTATAAGGGCTCCTTATGTAGAAAAGGTATGGGGAGAAGCTGAAGTATTATGCATACATGATGATAAAATAGTTATGGTAAGACAGGGGAAACTTCTGGCTACTTCTTTCCACCCTGAACTGACCGATGATTTAAAAATACACCAGTATTTTGTAGAATTATGTTAGCATAGTGTAAAATTGTTGTAGGAAAAAATACAAACAAAAAAACACAAGAGACCACTCTTTTTGGTAAGATAAAAGTTAACCAAAAACAAAAACCACCAAAAAGGAGGGTCTCTTGTGAGTATAATTTTACAACAAAAATGCCAGGAATTCATCAATCAAGTTTTAGAATTTCTTTCAGAAGATGAAACTCGAGTCATGGAGGAAATAGAAACAGATCTAAAGGAGATAACCGATAAATTTATTCTTGATATGGTAAGAACCTATTTTGAATTGATTGATAGAAGCATTGTTGAAGATAAAGTTGGGCGCAAGCAAAAAGGA
>NZ_FQWY01000033.1 GCF_900129805.1 Thermosyntropha lipolytica DSM 11003 | reverse complement strand
TTCTCTACTTCGTTGTTTGTAACCATATCAATAAGTTTGTTTAGTCATTGCTTGTTGTAATTTATCCCGCTTCCTATATCGGTTATGATTTCAAACTGGTATCCTTTTGCTATCATGTATTCTTTTACATATTGCACCTGTCTTTTTAAATCATCTTTTTGTTTATTGCTTGATACTCTACAATAACCTATAATTTTCCTCTCCGGCTTAATGTTTTTAATGCCAAGAAAATGATTAAGCTGTTCCTGTGAATAATATCTGAACCCAGATGGAGCAATATAAGCTGGCTTTAAAACTCCTTTCTTGTCCCAGTTTCTTAATGTTTGTTCTGTCTTTCCTATTAATTTGGCAAATTGCCCAATGCTGTAATATTTCACAAAAATCACCTCTATACACAGTTTAGTAAAAAATTATAAATTGTGTATAGAGTTTTTAAAAACTTTATAAATTTAATTCAACTGTTTCTAGCCTCCTTACATGGTCATTAGGGGATTTATATCTATTTCTATGCGGGTCTTAGATGGAAATCTTTCTTTATTATCTATTATAAATCTTCCTATACTTCTTAAAAGCATTATATTTTCGCACTTTACCATAAGCTGGTAGCGAAACCTGTCGCGCAGCCGCTTTATAGGACAAGGTGCAGGTCCCAAAATTTCTATTCTTTCTTCCTTGGCATCAGTAATTTCACCTATATAATCAGCCAGCTCATTTATGACCGCCTGGCAAAGTTTCTCTTCCTCATCTGATACCACCAGACGCAAAATATTGGTAAAAGGAGGATAATTTAAAATTTTGCGCAGCCTTATCTCTTCCAGGTAAAAACTCATATAATCCTGCTTGGCAGCCAGATTGATAACTAAATTATCAGGCTGATAAGTTTGAATAACTACTTCACCAGGAATTTCGCCGCGTCCAGCTCTGCCAGCAGCCTGCACAATCAGCTGAAAAGCTCGCTCCCCCGCTCTAAAATCAGGCAGGTTAAGCATCCCATCAGCATCAACAATTCCTACCAGCGATACAGAGGGAAAATTAAATCCTTTTGCTATCATCTGGGTTCCTATCAGGATATCAATCTCTCCCCTTTGCATTGCCTGCAGTATATTTCGGGGTTCTTCCCTCTTCCGGCTTATATCAATATCTAATCTTTTTATTCTGGCTCCGGGAAATAACCTTTTAAGCTCTTCTTCCAGCCTCTGAGTGCCAAAACCTATCTGCTGAAGATACCTGCTTCCACAGCGGGTACATAGTGATGGAACCGGAGCGGTAAAATTGCAATAATGGCAAAGGTTTCTTTTTATATCCTGATGATAGGTCATTCCTACCGAACAGTGCGGACATAAAACTATATTACCACATTCCGTACATACCGTAAGCCAGGCATAGCCGCGCCGGTTTAAAAACAGGATACACTGCTTTCCTCTTTTAAGGTTATCTTCTATCTTATTATATAAAAAATCAGAAAGGAACAAATTATGCTTTGGCCCTCGCTTGAGATTAAGCCGCATATCTTCTATGTATATGACGGGCATAACCGCATTGCCTATACGCCGGGAAAGCTTTATCAGCTCAGATTTTCCTTCCATGGCACGGTGAAAAGTTTCCAGGGAAGGAGTAGCACTTCCCAGCAGCAAAAGGGCATCTTCCATCTGGGCCCGCCTGCGGGCAACCTCCACCGCATGATAACGGGGAGTTTCCTCCTGTTTATAAGAAGTTTCCTGTTCTTCATCTACTATTATAAGCCCCAGATCACTAAGCGGAGCAAAAACAGCTGACCTGGTACCTAACACCAGGCTGGCTTCTCCATTTTTAATGCGCTTCCATTCTTCATATCTTTCCGCCCGGGTCATACCGCTGTGCATAACTGCTATACCAGGTATCCTTAGAGCAAACATCTCGACCAGATGACGGGTTAAGGCAATTTCAGGTACCAGAACCATTACCTTCTTGCCTTTTTCGATACAAGCCTGAGCAGCTCTAAGATAAATCTCACTTTTGCCGCTTCCCGTAACTCCATAAAGCAAAAATTCTCTATATCCTTCCTCCAGCCGGGAAACTATCATTTCCACAGCCCTCTCCTGTTCTTCGGTAAGGACAAAGGGAGCAGAAAATATTTTTTTATCTTTCTTAACCTTTTTTATATATCCTTTATTCAGAAGTGCTTCTATAGTAGAGCGGGCAAATGTCTTTTCCAGCTGTTCAGCTGCTATTTCTCCTTTCTCCATAAGCAGGGCCAATACTTCCGCCTGCCGGGGAGCTTTCTTGCGTAAAGCAGAAAGCTCCTTAACTTCAAAACCGGCTAAACGGTAAACATATCCTCCAGGCAAGGGTTTATATCCCGCGTAAACCCCCGCCACTAAAATCAAGCCTTCTCTTGCCAGTAATTCTAAAACTTCCTTTCCCAGCTTCTTACGCGCTTCTTTTAAGCTTATTTCTTCTCTTTGCCAGAGTTCTTCAAAAAATGGCAAATACTTATTGACAAGAAAGCTGGCAGGGGATGAGAGCATCTCCTCTTCTTTAACATTAGGTAAAACCACCTTATCCTTTTTGCCGGTAATAGCTCGGGGCACGATAAGCCTTAAAGCCTGCACCAGGGAGCATAAATAGGTTTGAGCTATCCAGGCGGCAAGTTCCAGCATCTTACTGTCAAAAACCGGTTCTCTATCTAAAATTTTAATAACCGGCTTCACATGTGTTATATCCTGTTCAATAAAATCCCTCTCTCTTATAATATAACCTTCCCGCTTCTTTTTTCCCCATTCTACCAGCACTCTTCTACCTGTAAGTTCTTTTTCCGGTACAGGTGGAGGAACGCTGTAGGTATAGATGTGATCTGCTCTACTATCAGCAATATCTATCAAAACATCTACATACTTCACATTAAGGCTCCTTTTCCCTCCCTATAACTAAAGGCGGGTAGGTCCCGCCTTTTGATTATAACCCTGCTTCTTTTCTCAACAATTCTGCTTTATCTGTTCTTTCCCAGGTAAAATCAGCATCACTGCGTCCAAAATGTCCATAAGCTGCTGTTTTTCTATAAATCGGCCTTCTAAGATCTAAATCGCGGATTATGGCTCCCGGCCGCAGATCAAAATGTTTGTTAATAAGTTCGGCAATCTTTTCTTCCGGTATCTTATTGGTGCCAAAAGTCTCTACCCTTATGGAAACAGGCTTTGCCACACCTATGGCATAAGCAAGCTGTATTTCACAGCGGTCAGCCAGCCCTGCTGCCACTATGTTTTTAGCTACATAACGGGCAGCATAAGCAGCAGAACGGTCAACCTTGGTAGGATCTTTGCCGGAAAAAGCACCCCCACCGTGTCTGGCCATTCCTCCATAAGTATCTACAATTATCTTACGCCCCGTAAGCCCGCAGTCGCCCTGGGGACCGCCAATAACAAACCTTCCCGTAGGATTTATAAAAAATCTGGTCCTGTCATCCAGCATGTCCCGGGGAATCACATGTTTTACCACATATTCTATTATATCGCGTTCGATAACATCATGATCAACTTCCGGATGATGCTGGGCTGATACTACTACCGTATCTACCCTTACTGGTCTGGATCCCTCATATTCTACCGTTACCTGAGTCTTCCCATCCGGGCGCAGATAAGGAATTATTCCCTCTTTGCGCACCTGAGCAAGCCGCTGTGCCATCTTGCTGGCTAACAGGATAGGCATCGGCATCAGTTCCGGGGTTTCATTGGTAGCATAACCAAACATCATTCCCTGGTCTCCAGCGCCAATAGCTTCTATTTCTTCTTCCGTCATTTCACCTTTTTTGGCTTCAAAAGCCTTATCTACCCCCATAGCAATATCGCCTGATTGCTCGTCTATAGTTGTAATTACGGCACAGGTATCACAGTCAAACCCGTATTTAGCCCGGGTATATCCTATTTCGCGAATAGTACTGCGTACAATTTTAGGAATATCAACATAACAATCAGTAGTTATTTCCCCGGAAACTACTACTAATCCCGTAGTAACTAAAGTTTCAGCTGCTACCCTTGCTTTGGGATCTTTGGCCAGTATAGCATCGAGAATAGCATCTGATATCTGATCGGCCATTTTATCAGGATGCCCTTCTGTAACTGATTCCGAAGTAAATAAATTCCTGTACAACGCTTTCATCTCCTTATTCTTTTATTCTTTCTTTAATATTTCCACTATTTTATCTATAATGGCTACCGCCACCTCTGCCTTGCTCATCTGGGGTAGGGACTTTATCTCGCCCTGCCGGTCGATAATAGTTACGATATTAGTATCGCTAGCAAATCCTGCCCCTTCTTCAGAAACATCATTGGCCACTATAAAATCCAGATTCTTTTCCTCTAATTTTCTTTGTGCATATTCCAGCAGATTATTCGTTTCCGCCGCAAAGCCAACCATAACTTGTCCCGGTTTTTTACGCCTGCCTAACTCCCTTAAAATATCCGGGGTACTTACCAGTTCTAAAACCAGCTTGTCCTCTTTTTTATCTCTCTTTTTAAGTTTAACTTCGGCCTTATTAGCAGCTTTGAAATCTCCTACGGCTGCTGCCCCAATAATTATGTCATATTCATCCTGCTTCTTTAGCATAACTTCACACATTTCATCGGCACTCCAAACCGGAATGAACTCCACTCCTGCCGGCGGTTGGAGAAAAGACCTTCCACTTACCAGGGTAACTTGAGCCCCGCGCCATGCTGCTTCCCTGGCAATAGCATACCCCATTTTTCCTGTACTCCGGTTACATATAAACCTTACGGGATCAATATCTTCACAGGTCGTTCCGGCATTAACCAGAACTTTTTTACCTACAAGATCTTTCTTATCATAGAGCATCTGCCTTATTTTTTCATAAATTTCTTCTATATCAGGCAAACGCCCTTTTCCTACGGCATCACAGGCCAGCTTGCCGGAAGCCGGCTCCATAACTTCAAAACCTAGCTCTTTAAGCCTTGATATGTTGGCCTGTACAATCTTATTTTCATACATTTTAGTATTCATAGAAGGGACCACTAAAACAGGTGCTGTATTAGCTAAAACAATAGTAGACAGGAGATCGTCAGCCAGACCATAAGCCATTTTAGCTATAAAATCAGCTGTAGCAGGAGCAATCACTAATAAGTCTAATGCTTCAGCTATTCCTATATGCTGGACCTTCCATGCAGCTGATTCCTGCCATAAATCAGTCGCCACTTCACGTCCTGATAAAGTCTTAAAGGTAAGAGGGGTTATAAATTTAGTAGCCGCTTCGGTCATTATTACTATAACCTGTAAATCTTCATCTTTGCTTAATCTGCTTACCAGATCAGCAATTTTATAAGCAGCAATGCCGCCTGTTATCCCTACCCCAACTGTTTTGGCCATATTATGCCCCCTTAGACATATTGCATCCATCAAAATTTACAACTATTTTCCCGCTCACTATTTCATCCAGAGCTTTGGTTACCATGCTGGATAACCGATAATTTTCATCATTTTTGGCCTGTTCAGATAAGACGCGAGCTCTTTTAGCTACCGCCACTACTACTGCATATTTGCTGTCCGCTATCTTCATAATATCCCGCGTAGAAGGAGGAATCAATCTATACCACCTCCAGCTCGATATTTTTTATCTTACAGCGTTCTGCTATTATAATAGCCTCTGTTTTCTTGACCGCCCATTCCAGTTCATCATTAACTACCACATAATCATAATATTTAACATGTCTCAGTTCTTCGGCACAGGCGGCCAACCTCCGCTCTATACTTTCTTTAGAATCTTTGCCCCGGTTACACAATCTTTCCGCCAAGGTTTGGATATCAGGAGGATAGATAAATATAAAAACACCTTCCGGCATTTTGTTTTTAACCTGCATAGCCCCCTGAATATCAATTTCTAAAAGCACATCTTTACCCTGCTCTAGATTTTTTATAACAAAATCACGGGGGGTTCCATAAAAGTTCTGATATACATTGGCCCATTCCAGAAACTTATCTTCAGCAATCATTTTCTTAAATTCTTCCCCACTTAAGAAAAAATAATCTTTGCCATGCACCTCTCCAGGTCGGGGAGGTCTGGTAGTAGCCGATATAGAAACCTCGATATCAGATATTTTCTCCAGTAAAGCTTCCCTGATAGTTCCTTTGCCTACTCCCGAAGGTCCGGAAATAACAAAAAGAATCCCTTTGCGCTTCATCGCTCTCCCACTTTCCACCTTCTATTCTTCATCAGCTAAATCCCTGGATGTAAGCCTGTTAGCTACCGTTTCCGGTTGAACGGCAGAAAGAATAACATGGGCACTATCAGCAATTATAACCGCGCGGGTTCTTCTTCCATAAGTAGCATCAATGAGCATGCCTTTTTCCCTGGCTTCCTGAATAATCCTTTTAATAGGTGCTGATTCAGGACTGATGATGGCTATTATGCGGTTAGCAGCTACTATATTGCCAAAACCTATATTAACTAACTTAATATCCATATATTCCGGATTTAACCGGCTTCACCTCCAAATCTATTCAATATTCTGTAATTGCTCTCTTATTTTTTCTAACTCCGCTTTTACATCTACTACTATATGGCTTATTTCCAAATCATTGGCTTTAGAAGCCACCGTATTTATTTCCCTGAACATTTCCTGCACTAAAAAATCGCACTTTCTTCCTACGGCTTCTCCATTTTCCATCAAATCATGCAAATGTTTGATATGGCTTTTAAGTCTTACTATTTCTTCCGTTATATTGGTTCTGTCCGCAAAAATAGCTGCTTCTTGTAATATCCTATATTCATCAACCTCATGGGAGCTTAGAATTTCCATCATACGCAGCCGTAATTTTTCCATGTACTCAGCTACTACCTGGGGGGAACGTTCTTCCAGGCGATTTACCAGAGCCAAAATCCTGTTATTTCTTTCTACTATATCATTTTTGAGTTCTCTTCCTTCCTTTATGCGCATTTCCAGAACACTTTGCATAGCTTCAGCCAGCGCTTTTTGCAAAACTCCCCATAAAGTTTCCAGATCTTCCTCTTCATCCTCCAGAGTAAAAACTTCGGGCAGCTTAAATATATCAATAATCTTCAATTCTGGCGAAATATCCAGATTTTCCGCCAAATCTTTCAGATATTTATGATAAGTTATTGCCAATTCTTTGTCAAGCTTGATATTTCTCGTTCTTTCTCCTGTTTTCTCAATATTTATATTTACTTCCAAGCGGCCACGGCTTATATATTTCCTCAACTCTTCCTTTATCTTTTCTTCCAACATGCCGTAGCGCCTGGAAATACGGATATAAGGATCAAAATAGCGGTGATTAACTCCCTTGATCTCACAGGTTACCTGATATCCCTGCTCTAATACCTGGCTGCGTCCAAAACCAGTCATACTTTTCAGCATATGACAAAACTCCTTTTTGATTAATTAAACTACCATCCAGTTAAAAATAAGCATTGATTTTTCGTATACCTTAAAATTTTAACATATTTTTTATTTAAACTAAAAACCTTTTAAAAATAAATAAAATATATTTCCCTATAAATTTAGCCCCAGCCAAAAGCAGTATAATACACCACTGCCATAATTCCAGAGGGACAGTGTGAAATGCAGTTTGCATAACTGGCAGATATATAACCATAAGCTGCATAATAACAGAGCATAATACGGCTCCCAGCAAAAACTTGTTTTTAAAAAACCCCAGTTCAAAAGGCGAATATCTTTCCGAACGACACTCAAAAACATAAAAAAGTTGGGCAAAAACCAGAGTAGTAAAAGCCATGGTACGCGGAACTTCCAGGCTATCTACACCTTGAATTCTTATAAATAACAAGCCGATCATAAATGCTAAAAGGCTAATAACTGCTATATATAAACCCCGGGACAGTATTATCCATCCCAGGCCTCTGGCAAAAATGTTTTCATCTTTAGGCCGCGGCTTTCTTCGCATTATATCAGGTTCTGGTGGTTCTAAACCTAATGCCATAGCCGGTAAGCCATCAGTCACTAGATTAATCCATAATATTTGTATGGGTAATAAAGGAAGGGGCATAGCCAAAAGAGAAGCTAAAAACATTACTAAAATTTCTCCTATATTACATCCCAAAAGGTATCTTATAAACTTGCGTATATTATCATAGATAGCCCGGCCTTCGTAAACTGCGTTGACAATGGTGGAAAAATCATCATCGGCAAGTATCATATCTGATGCTTCCCTGGTTACATCAGTTCCGGTTATCCCCATAGAAATACCTATATCAGCAGCCTTTACCGCCGGGGCATCATTTACGCCATCTCCGGTCATAGCTACTACTTCTTTATTATTTTTAAGCACATTTACAATGCGGTGTTTGTGTTCCGGGGTAACCCGGGCAAAAACCCGATCATGAATGGCAGCCTTATAAAGCTCTTTATCCCCCAGCTTATCTATTTGTTGCCCGGTAACTACCCGACCCGTTTTAGAAATACCTACCTGATATGCTATAGCCCGGGCAGTTAAAGGATGATCTCCTGTAATCATTACCGGAACAATACCAGCTCTCAGGCACTGCCTGACTGATTGCTGCACATAAGGTCTGGGCGGATCAATCAGCCCGCATATTCCTACTAATGTTAAACCTGTTTCTAATTCATCATCACTTAGTTTAAAGACTTCTTCTTCGCTAATCTCCTTATAAGCAAAACCAAGCACCCTTAAAGCATTACCTGCCCACTCTTCCTGTTCCGCATAAAACCATTTTTTTTCTTTGGCGGTAAGTTTAATCTCCTTATTCTGGTATAAAATTTTATCACATGTATCTATAAGTACATCCAGAGCACCTTTTACCAGGACTAGAAATTTTCCGTCCTGGTTAATTACTACACTCATCTTTTTGCGGGCCGAATCAAAAGGAATTTCGCGTAATCTTAAACCCGAGCCATCAATACCTATTTTTTGCGCCATAACCATTAAAGCAGCTTCGGTAGGATCACCTTCCACTTTAAAATCCCCTTTGGTTTTTTCTACCCGGGAATTGTTACAATAAAAAGCTATATTAATCAGTATGCGCAAAGCTTTATTCTTATCTTTTTCTGTCTTCAACTGGCTCCAATTTTCTTCGCAAGACCAGGCTTCAAGATAAGTGGCTATTTTATCAACCTTCATCTTATTTTCCGTCAAGGTTCCCGTCTTATCTGAACAGATAACCGTTGTACATCCCAGAGTCTCTACAGCTGGAAGTTTACGTACGATAGCATTTCTTTTTGCCATCCTCTGCACACCTAAAGCTAAAACCACAGTTACAATAGCCGGAAGCCCTTCTGGTATGGCAGCAACCGCCAAACTTATGCCTGCCATAAGCATCACTAAAACAGGTTCTCCTCTGTATATCCCTAAAAGACTAACCAGGGCACAAACAATAAGACATATAACTATAAGCACTTTACCTAATTGATCTAATCTGGTCTGCAGAGGAGTCATAGGAGAATCGGCTTCCTTGAGCATAGCAGCAATTCTGCCTACCTGGGTATCCATTCCCGTATTCACTACTATCCCTTTTCCTCTTCCCCTGGTTACCATAGTACCTAAAAAAACCATATTGCTTCGTTCGGCTAAAGGGGTTTCTTCCTTTAGTATCCCGGTTTTCTTTTCTACCGGCATTGATTCCCCGGTAAGAGCTGCTTCATCTACTTCTAGAGCAAAGGTTTCTATAAGTCTTATATCAGCAGGTACGCGATCCCCGGCTTCCATCAGCACCATATCTCCTGGTACCAGTTCATCGGCAGGAATAATTTGCATCTTTCCATCTCTTATAACCCTGGCCGTAGGAGAAGCAAGCTTTTTAATCTCATTAAGCGACCTTTCAGCTCTATATTCTTGTATAAAACCCAGGAAAGCATTTACGATTACTATTGCTAGAATAGTAATTGCATCCACTATGTCGCCAATTATGCTGGAGATCAAAGCTGCACCTAATAAAACCAGAACCATAGTATCTGTAAACTGTCTAAAAAATATTTTCCATGGCCCGTTTACTTTTTCCGCATCCAGTCTGTTTTTATAAAGCGACTGCCTCTTTCCGGCTTCTAAGCTGCTTAAACCGTCTAAAGTAGTTTGCAGTTTATCTATAACACTTTCTACATTCTCATGGTGCCAGCAGACATTTTTCACTACCCTAAAGCCCCCCATTTACCTCTTTAGAGCAAATTTATTCACAAAAAAAACATAAAAGAACAGGGGACAGGCTTTAAAACCTGTCCCCTGTTAAAATACCTGATTTTATGCTAATTTAGCCAGCCAGGAACCTTCTTCCTCCGAGAAAAATTCCGGCTTCCTGGCAACCACAAAAATATAGTCTTCATTCTGGTATCGGCTATACAATTCAACTTGCTTAAATATCCCAAATGACTTAAGCACAAAATCTCCCACCTTTTCGCCAAAAAGCACCACTGTTTGCGGCTTTAAAATATTTATTTCCTCCACTAAAAAAGGCAAACAAGATATAATATCTTCCGTTCCGGGAGGGACTAAAACCCCTTCACATGGCTTTCCCGTAAGGATGCAGTTATATTCTTTATCCAGCAGTTTAATATCGCCATCCCAGGTGTTGTTATTAGGTAAAGGACACGCCTTAGGCTGGCATCGCACCATAAAAGTGTGGTAAATTCTATTAACTGCCAATTTATCTTTTATCAAATTGCGCAAGCCGGTTAATTTATTTAAATCCCGGGTAAATTCATTCTCCATTTCAAAAACCAGCACCATTTCAGGATCTAAATCTCCTTTACCTAGTGCCGGTTTGCGATTACATCTAAGCAGGGATGAACATCGCTTACACTTCACTATTCTATCTTCCATCATTATAATTTTACGGATCTTTTCTTCCTTACTCCCCACTTTAATAAACCTCCCAACCCCCAAGGCCTTTACTTCTTATGCTGCTATTCCTTCATTTTAGTCAAATAATTCCTGGTATTAGCATTAATTCCCCAGGTAGCATCAGTTAGTTTGGCTGATATATAGCTGCGTATATTATCATCTAACTCAGGGTTAACACTATCAAACAAAATAAAAAAAGCTCGCAATATACCAAGCATATTCATAAATAAGCGTTCTTTAGGTGCTTTTAATAAAAGCTCATCTTTTTTTCCATAATGATATATCAGTTTTTTAATAACCCATATAATTTCGGCATTGGACCATACCTTTTTATCCAGGATCTCCTCTAAAAGTTTATCCTCACCTATACTAAACCCTCTGTTTTCCAGTTCTTTCCATTCCCGGCTGCCAATTACCGTAGCGGGAACCCCTAAAATCTCTAGTATTTCCTCATCCCCTATAAATCCTTTTTCCTGCATATCCTTCCTCCTGCCCTAGCGTAGTATTCTTTTGGCTCCAACATAAGATCTGGCATAATAAGCTTCATTTAATGAAGAATAAATTACCCCACCACTGCGCGGCGAACTGGAATGAATAAATCTGCCTTCCCCTACATAAATACCTACATGGTCAATCCCTTTAGAATAACAGGAAAAGAATACTAAATCACCCACCATAAGCTCTTCTCTGCTCACAGCCACTCCGTTCTGAAACTGGCCGGCAGCTGTGCGGGGAAGCGAAATACCAAACTGGTCAAAAACATAATATACAAATCCTGAACAGTCAAATCCTCCCGGACTATTCCCCCCATAACGATAAGGAGTTCCCAAATAGCGCGAAGCAAATTCAATTATGCGTTCACCAGCAATTAAATTGCCTGAACGGGAAGGTGTTATATTATCACGTACAACTCCTCTAACCAAAAGCTTGTCCCCCACATTCAGACGATCAGAAGCTAAATTGTTAAGCCTTTTTAACTCTTCCACAGTTGTGCCGTAATCACGCGCAATCTTCCACAGGTTATCTCCTGCTTTCACGATATAAACCAGATCAGATGCCTGTTCACTGCTTACATTATTATCCGCATTTTGCTCTGCATTTTGACCAGAAGGAATAGAAGAGCTTACTTTGAGAGCCTGTCCGGGAAAAATGCGGTCAGAAGTCAAATTATTAATCTGCTTCAGCTTTTCTACGGTAAGCCCATAACGGGAAGCAATTTTCCACAGGCTGTCGCCTGCTTTTACGGTATAGATTTCTTCAGCAGCTAGAGCATCTACACAGCCTAAAAATATAAAAAGTACGGTTATTACTAAAATTTTAACCTTTTTTCCCATTAATACCCAACCCTTCATAAAATACTACCAGGTTGGATATTCTATAAAAACATATCATTTTCCTGCTTAAAAAAATTTTTTATTTCCCTTTTATCTTTTTTTGATGAAACTCTTTTATTTTTGTCAGCAAAAATCCATCTATACCTGTACATCCCATCTTGCCTTTATCTTCTCCGCTGCCGGTTCCATGAAAGTCAGAACCACCTGTTACTAAAAGCCCCTTGCGCTCGGCTAGATAAAGATAGTTTTTAATCTGGTTATCACTATGTTCAGGATAATATACTTCTAATCCTTCTACTCCCATATCAATAATTTCCATAACCTTCTTCTGTTCTTTTATAAGCCCGGGATGAGCCAGCACACTTATTCCTCCTGCTTTATTTATCAGATCCAGGGCTTCTTCGGGTTCAAACTTATAGCGCGGTACATAACCCGGCCTGCCTTTGCCAATATATTTGTCAAAAGCTTCCTTTATCGAAAAAACATAACCTTCTTCCGTCAAGGCCAAAGCTACATGAGGCCGGCCAATCAAATCTCCCTGGGCCAGTTTTTTTACCTGCTCAAAATTTATCGCTAATCCCATACTTCTAAGTTTATCTACCATCTTTTTGGCTCTTTCCAGACGTTCTTCCCGTATTTCCAAAAGCCTTTTTTGCAGCAGTTCATTATTATAATCGATAAAATACCCCAATATATGTACTTCATCACTGCCATATTCCGTATTCAATTCTATACCGGGAATAAAGAGAAAGTTCTGGTTTTTCTTTTCATTATACAATACTGCTTCATGCAAACCATCAACGGTATCATGGTCAGTAATGGCCACACCTTCTAAACCTATACCTATAGCTTTATCAATTACGGCTTGTGGAGACAATGCTCCATCCGAAGCATTAGAATGCACATGTAAATCATACATTAACCCCAGGCTCCTTAATTTTTTTATTTTAAAATCTCGCGCATAACTCGCAAAGCATTGTTCTGCAGTATATCTTCGATTTCCTTAGGACAGAAACCTTTTTTCCTTAATAAATTTTCCCAATTAGCATAATCCTCTATCCCTGACATTACTATATCAGAGGCTCCATCAAAATCTGATCCCAGGGCTATATATTCACAACCTATAAGGTCGGCAATATAAACAATATGAAAAAGCAGGTCATCTACCTCAGGTTTTCCTTCTTTTACAAAATCACTCACCTGAGTAATTCCTACTATCCCCTTATTCTGGGATAACGCCTTAAGCTGAACATCTTTTAAATTCCTTCTATGCGGGCACACCGCATAAGCATTAGCATGGGTTACCATCACCGGTTTATCAGTTGCTTCCAGCACATCATAAAAAGACTTTTCTCCTATATGAGATAAATCAATTATTATTCCCAGCTTATTAGCTTCTTTCACTACCTGGCGTCCCCACCTGCTAAGTCCCCCGTCACCTTCTCCTTCTTCCACTCCATCAGCCAAAAAATTTCGCTTATTCCAGGTTAAACCTAAACTGCGCAATCCTAAACGGTAAAGTAAATGCAATATATCTATATCCAGGCCCAGCGCTTCCGCCCCTTCCAGGTGAAGCACCCCCCCTATTTTATCGGCCTTATTAATATTAGTTTCGATATCCTTATAATTTTGGACTAGATACAAAATATCTTTATTACTTTCCATCTCTTTATAGAATAACTCTAACTGTTTTAAAACCCGGCGCAAAACTACTCCGCTGTCATCAGGGGGAGAAAAAAGGGAAAAAAACTGCAGGCCTACTCCCGCTTGGAGAGCTCTTCTTAAATCAAAATGTCCTTCATTTGCAATTAATTTACCACCCTTAAGAGCTAAAAATAAAGAAATAGTATCACAGTGCAGATCAATAATTTTCACCTGTATCCTCCTTGAAACCAAACATAAAATATCCGAAAATTATAAAATCATTCTGTATAAAGAACAAAAACCTGCTATTTTACTAGCAGGTTTCATTTTTGAGGTCCATTCCCTCTCGCAGGTGAGCAGAACTATCTGGGCTCAACTATTAGCTTGATAGCAGTTCTTTCTTCTCCATCAATTATTATGTCTGTAAATGCAGGTATACAGATCAAATCCATGCCACTGGGCGCTACAAATCCTCGTGCGATGGCGATAGCTTTAATAGCCTGGTTAATAGCTCCTGCACCAATCGCTTGTATTTCAGCCGCTCCTTTCTCTCTCAAAACTCCTGCCAGTGCTCCTGCCACTGAATTCGGACTCGATTTAGCTGAAACCTTTAATACTTCCATCGAATTACCCCCTCATAGTTGTAATAATTGTAATAATTAGATAGTCTGCTCTCTAAATAATATTCGCATCCAAGATAAAAATTCCTTCTCATTTTAAAATTTAAAAAAATAATTTATCTAATTTAATCATTAAGCATATGGGATATTCGGTTTATGGATAAAGCTTTATGCGTATTATCATCAACCCTTAGCAAAGCTCCCTGAAATTGAGCAGGACCTCCTGCTACTTCAAAGCGAGTAGGCCTCTGGGTTAAAAATTTCTCAATTACCGAGCTTTTTTCCATACCCAGGATAGAATCATAAGGTCCTGTCATTCCTAAATCAGTAATATAGGCTGTTCCCCCCGGCAGTATCCTCTCATCCGCTGTCTGCACATGGGTATGGGTACCCAAAATAGCGGTTACCCTGCCATCAAAATAATAAGCAAAAGCTAACTTTTCGGAAGTAGCTTCCGCATGAAAATCAACTATAATAATGTCAGCTTTATCCTTGATATCTTTTAATATTTCCTCCATAGTACGAAACGGACAATCCAGGGATGGTAAGAAAACGCGTCCCGACAGATTTACCACCGCTATTTTTACCCCAAAACCGGCATTGTAAATATGATAGCCCTGGCCCGGACAATAAGGAGGATAGTTGGCAGGCCTTATAAGCCGGGGCTCATCATCAATAAAGGTATTAATCTCCTTATTATCCCATACATGATTGCCCATGGTTAATACATCAATATTGCAGTTTAAGAGTTCGTCCATAACACTGCGGGAAAGCCCCCTCCCGCCAGCCGCATTTTCCGCATTGGCAATAGTAAAAATCACATCATATTCCTTTTGTATCGCAGGTAATATATTTTTTACCGCTCTTCTACCTGGTCTCCCTACAATATCACCAATAACCAGAATATTCAAATGCCAAACCCCCAACCTAAAATAACTTGGCAGTATTTATATTTTTTCATCTTCATCCATTAAGCATCTTACCCATAAAAAATACTTCCTAAACTTTTCGGCAAACAGCCTTAAACTCCTGCTTTATCTCCACGCAATTTTTTGCTCAAAAACAAACAGGGTTATGGTATAACCCTGTTTAAGAAAATTTATTTAGCATATTCAACTGCTCTGGTTTCCCTAATAACTACCACTTTTATCTGACCTGGATAATCAAGCTCTTCTTCAATCTTTTTAGCTATGTTGCGGGAAAGATTTATAGCCTCTAAATCATCAATTTCTTCTGGCTTAACTATTATCCTGACTTCTCTACCTGCCTGGATAGCATAAGATTTTTCTACTCCCGCAAAAGAGTCAGCCAGCTGTTCTAATTTTTCCAGACGTTTGATATAAGCCTCTAAAGTTTCCCTCCGTGCTCCAGGCCTGGAAGCGGAAATCGCATCTGCCGCCTGTACCAATACTGCTTCTATGCTTTCAGCTTCTATATCTCCGTGGTGAGCAGCTATGGCATGGATAACCTCTTTACTCTCTCTGTATTTTTTGGCCAGATCTACTCCGATTTCCACATGAGGTCCGGTAATTTCGTGATCCACCGCTTTTCCTATGTCATGTAAAAGGCCAGCCCTTTTAGCAAGCATGACATCAACATCGAGCTCAGCCGCCATAATACCTGCCAGATGGGCAACCTCAATCGAATGTTTTAGAACATTCTGGCCATAACTGGTGCGGTATTTTAATCTTCCCAAAAGCTTTATCAGCTCTGGATGCAGCCCGTGTACCCCAACTTCAAATGCTGCCTGTTCTCCCGTTTCTCTTATCTCCTGTTCGATTTCTTTTCTGGCTTTCTCCAGCATTTCTTCAATTCTAGCCGGATGAATCCTTCCATCAGCAATCAAGTTTTCCAACGCCAACCTGGCAATTTCACGACGGATAGGATCAAAAGATGATAAGATAACAGCTTCCGGAGTATCATCAATAATCAAATCTACTCCTGATAAGCTTTCAAAGGTACGGATATTTCTTCCTTCTCTTCCTATTATCCTTCCCTTCATTTCATCATTGGGCAGAGCGACTACCGAAACAGTAGTTTCGGAAACTACATCAGCAGCACATTTCTGGATAGCAAGGGTAACAATATTTTTAGCTCTTTTTTCCGCTTCCTCTCTAGCTTCCGCTTCAATATTCTTAATCATCACCGCTGTTTCCTGCCTGATCTGCTGTTCAACATTGTTTAACAGCAGTTCACGGGCTTCCTCCGAAGTTAAACCGGAAAGGCGTTCCAGCTCTTTCAGCTGTTGAGTGCGGATAATTTCTATATCATGCTGCATTCTCTCAATTTCTTTTTCTCTTTCATTTAACCAAAGCTCTTTTTTTTCAATATTCTCGGTTTTTTTGTCCAAGAGCTCTTCTTTTTGAATTACCCTTCTCTCCAGCCGATCAAGCTCCCTACGCCTTTCTCTCAGTTCTCTTTCGGCTTCCTGGCGATGGCGGTGAATCTCATCTCTAGCTTCCAAAAGCATTTCCTTTTGTTTGGCTTCAGCCTGTTTAGTAGCTTCTTCTATGATCCTGGCTGCTTCTTCTTCGGCCGCACCTATTTTGCCCTCTGCTATAACTTTTCTTCCATAGTATCCTGCAGCAAGGCCTATCGCCAAAGTGGCAACTGCTATTATAATACTGGCTAGCGTACTTATCTAGTTCACCTCCCTTACTCCCTATTTTTATTTTCTTTTTTATGTTTTTACAATAAAGCAATAAAAAAGAAAAACCGAGAAAACTCGGTTTAATAGAAGTCCACATCACCTATTTGTTTAATAGGACAGTTATTTTTATTTTCATGTTTATTTATATTAAATTATGTAAAAATATAAATAAACATTTACATTTAATAACTGCACCATATAATTAACCAAATAGACACACAAAAGCCTTCTTAAACAATCCCCAGAGTATGCCCATCTAATTTCTTTAAAATCTATAAATTAAACAAACATAACCATCTATATAAAACAATTTGCTTGTCTATACGGTCAACGCAAATAGGTTTCAGACTTCCAACCAGAGTTCTATTTAGATTTTAGTAACTTTGCCTACCCCTGTCAAGCATCCTCACTCGTGTTAAGTTTTACTTCTCCTTTTTTAAGCATATCCATAATAGTCTTTTCTAAAAGGGCATAAAATTCCGGATTATTCTTTATGTATTCTTTGGCATTTTCGCGGCCTTGCCCCAAACGTTCCCCATTGTACGAATACCAGGAACCGCTTTTTTGAATTATATCCAGGGAGGCGGCAATATCTAATAAATCACCTTCTTTGGATATTCCCGTTCCATACATTATATCAAATTCCGCTGTTTTGAACGGAGGAGCCACTTTATTTTTTACTACCTTTACCTTGGTACGGTTGCCAACTATTTCGGTGCCCTGTTTTATGGGGTCCCCTTTCCTCACTTCAATACGGACAGAAGAATAAAATTTAAGCGCCCGGCCACCGGTAGTAGTTTCATTACTTCCATATACTACTCCTACTTTTTCACGGATCTGGTTTATAAAAATACATACGGCTCTCGATTTGCTTATATGAGCAGTAAGCTTGCGCAAAGCCTGGGACATAAGACGGGCCTGCAAACCTACATGAATATCTCCCATTTCTCCTTCCAACTCTGCTTTAGGTACCAGAGCAGCTACCGAATCTATTACGATTACATCAATAGCACCGCTTCTTACCAGAGCTTCAGCAATTTCCAGAGCCTGCTCCCCGGAATCAGGTTGCGCCACCAGAAGATTATTTATATCAACCCCCAGCCTTTTGGCATAAAGAGGATCCAAAGCATGTTCAGCATCAATAAAGGCAGCCATTCCTCCTTCTTTTTGGGCCTGAGCAATAGCATGCAGAGCAACCGTAGTTTTACCTGAAGATTCAGGCCCAAATATTTCAACTACTCTTCCCCGGGGCAACCCTCCTACTCCCAAAGCCAAATCCAGGGATATACATCCGGTGGGAATTACCTCAACATTCATGGCCGCGGCTTCACCCAAACGCATGATAGATCCTTTGCCAAACTGTTTTTCAATATTCTTAATCGCACTATTCAAGGCCTCCAGTTTGCCCTGATTATTTTCCATATGTTCCATAAAAGCCCTCCCTCAAACATTTGTTCGATTTAATTTTAAAGGATATTCCCTTAAATTGTCAAGGATTATATCAACCATTTAAAGTAAAGGAGCTATCCACCTTATAAATCGGCCCTCCAGCATGAAGAAAGCTTTCCATAAGCAAAAAATTACTTACCGTAAACGGGTGTTCTTCTATATTCCTGCTCAGCTCATAAACTTTTTTCACCAGTTTATCCTGGTTTAAATCTGACCTTATCCGGCCTAAAGTCAAATGAAAAGTTCTTTTTTCCTCACGGTCAAAGCCTAATTCCTCTAAATAGGCATCTACTCTGTCACCTAGAAAATAAGCTTTCTCCATCTCCCCCTTTACTCCTATCCACAAAACCCGGGGCCGGTGATGGTTGGGGAAGAAACCTAAATGGGAAAGCTTCAGGGTAAAAGGAGGTGAACTTTCCGCTGCACAAATAAGTCCGTATCTTATCTTCTCCAGCTTATCATCCCCAACATCTCCTAAAAACTTCAAAGTCAAATGATAGTTTTCATATTCCACCCACTTTACATCTGCCGCCAAAGCATCTAGCTCACTTCTAAGAGAATAAGCATATTTCTTAATTTCTTCCGGAACCGGAATAGCTACAAAAAGACGCAATTTAAACATCTCCCCTAGATAATTCTTGCCTGATAAGGTTTAAAGCAGTTTTAGCCGCCAAAGTCCTTATAATTATACGATTACCGGTAAAATTAAATTTTTTAACCTGGTTATACTCCTTACTTCCAGCAGCAATATAAACCAGCCCTACCGGTTTTGTTTCACTTCCTCCCCCGGGTCCTGCTATGCCGGTAATAGCTGCTCCTATATCAGCACCGGCCAGAGAAAGTACTCCCCTAAGCATCTCCCTGGCTGTTTCTTCACTTACTGCTCCATATCTGGCTAAAGTCTCAGCATTTACTCCTAATATCTTCTGTTTAGCCTCATTGCTGTAGGTTACTACTCCTCCCCAAAAATATTCCGAGCTTCCTGGTAAATCAGTAATCATCTTAGACAGGAGCCCACCCGTACAGGATTCCGCAAAAGCCATAGTACATTTTCTTTTTTGTGCCAGCCTGGCTACTGCCAAAGGCAGGGTTTCATCATCATAACCATAAATGTAACTGCCCAATCTTTCTTCAATTTCCTTCACCATCCTGTTCATTATCTCTTTGCTGGCTTCTTTATCTTCTCCCTCTGCCGTCAGGCGGATGTGTACTTCTCCTTCTTTAGCCAGCAAAGCTATACTTACTCCCCGGGGATTCTTTATTATATCAGCTATCTTTTCCTCTACCTGGGATTCCCCCAGCCCAAAAATATTTATTCTTTTTCTTTCCGCTTTACCTATGCTAAGCCCCCACTCCCTTACAAGTAGCGGTACCGCCTCCTGTTCAAACATTAAAGTCATTTCCTGGGGAGGCCCGGGTAAAAGTATAAGCACCTTGCCATTTTGCTTAAGATACATCCCCGGAGCAGTTCCCACCCCATTTCTAAGCCTTACTGCCTCTTTAGGAAACATAGCCTGCTTCTTATTAGCCTCTGGCATAGGCCGGTTACGGCGGGCAAAAAATTCTTTAAGCCTTTCCAGCTCTTCATCAATAAGCTCCATCTTCACCTGCATTACTTCACAGGCTACCTCTTTAGTTAAATCATCCAGAGTAGGGCCCAATCCACCTGTAGCAATAACCAGGTCTGCTGTTTCCAGCCCGGTAAGCAAAGCCTTCTTTATGAAATCCCGCGTATCACCTACTACGCTTTTTCCCACTACTTTTATCCCCAGATCATCCAATCTTTGAGCCAGATACACCGAATTAGTATCTAAAGTAGAACCTGTCAGTAGTTCAGTTCCCGTAGCTATGATATAAGCCTTTTTCACCCCTTATTTCATCTCCTTGTAAACACATTTTACTCATCTTAACCACAACCTATTTCCAATATAGCATAGTGAATTCTTTTTGGGAGTATATTATCCCTGTCCCCCCAAAAAAAAAACCAGGCTTGCGCCAGGTTTTTCTAGAGATACATTTTTAATTATTCATAAGCTTAAGGAAACGTTCACGGTTTAGAACTTCTTCTTCCTTTATGCGCTCAGCCATAATTTCCAGCAGTTCTTTATTGGCCTCTAAAATCTCCCTGGTCCTTAGTTGCAAATTATGGATAATATTTTTACTTTCCTCATATATAAGTTTTTCCGGAACTTCTTCAATATTTATTACCCCTAATGAGGATAATCCAGAAGCGATTATCTCTTTAACCATATCCCATGCACTAGTAAAATCTCCCTTAGCTCCCGTACTGAAATTACCGTATTTCATTTCTTCCGCTAAAGCCCCTGCCAAAGCCACCATCACCTGTTTTTCTAATTCTTCCCGGGTATAAAGATATTTATCATGATCAGGCGATTTTCTCATATATCCTAAAGACCTACCCCGTGGAACAATGGTGACGGTAGCCACTGATCCAGGTTCCAGCAGCTCACTTACCAGAGCATGTCCTACCTCATGAATACTTACGCGAGCAACTTCTTCTTCACTAGGTCTTCTCTCCACTTTTTCCCCCATGATAACCTTATCAATAGCTTCTATAAAATGGCGTTTTTCGATCTTTTCCTTACCTTCGCGCATGGCCAAAATAGCAGCTTCATTAGCCAAACTCTCTAAATGGGCCCCGGAAAAACCAAAAGTCTCCCGGGCTACCTCTTCTAAAACCTCTTCATCATCCAAAGGCTTATTTCGGGTATGGATTTTTAAAATCTTTTTACGGCCCTCTTTATCCGGCAATCCCACATAAACCTGGCGATCAAAACGCCCCGGCCTTAATAATGCCGGATCTAATATATCACTCCGGTTAGTAGCGCCTATGACGAGTATACGCGGATCTTCATTCGGATTGATACCATCCATCTCCACCAGAAGCTGATTTAAGGTCTGATCATACTCCAGATGTCCGGTATGGCTTCCTCTTCTAGCTCCCAGCACATCCAATTCATCTATAAAAATAATAGCACTGCGGCAATTTTGTTCACGGGCCTTCTTTTTAGCCTCTCTGAACAGATGTCTTACCCTTTTAGCCCCTACTCCTGCGTACATCTCAATAAACTCACTACCGGCTACAGCTATAAAAGCAGAATCGGTATAACCAGCTGCTGCTCTCGCCAAAAGGGTTTTTCCTGTACCAGGTGGTCCTACTAAAAGGATTCCTTTTAAAGGCCTGATACCCATTTGGGCTATTTCTTCAGGTTTTAATAAAAATTGCAAAGCTTCCTTCAGTTCTTTAATAGCACTTTCCTGTCCGCCTATATCAGCAAAATCGACATAATGCCTTACTTTATTATTGCTTTTAATCACTTCATACTTTATGCTTCCCTGGGTGCTGAGGAAAAAATAAAACCCTCCCAGGAGTAAACCTGCAATAATTACTGGAGCAATATTTATTCCCATAAAAGCCAGAAAAATAACCCCGGATATCCCTATTCCTAATGCCGCTTCTTTCACTCCTCTTCCCACCTTTAACCTTAAAGCTCATTTTGCCGCCTGATTACTGCATAGAGATAATGGCCTTTTTCCCCTTTAATCTGTAAATAGAGATAGTTTTCATCTACAAACATCTTATAACTTAAATCCTTGTCATTAAGGCTCTTCGCAATATAACTTTCCAGCCAGGTATAATTACCTTTCTCTACCGCTTCATAAACAGCAGGTCCCAGCCTATAGTAAGCATTCTCTAACCCGAAATCCCGGTTATCTTCAATAAGCAAAACATATTTTCCGCTGCCCAGTTTATCATCTAATTGCGCGGTAACAGCCCTATAGACTGCCATCAAATTCTCTACCTCTTTAAGTTTAACCATAACCTGGTAAGGCCTATATTTTTTTATCTTTACTTGTTCCACTTCGGGCCATTTTTCCAGTTCTTTAATCACCGGTGTTTTTACCCCATATGTGGTATACAAATTAAATCCCGTAATAAGTGCTGCTAAAGATAAAACCAGGGAAATTATTACTATAAAAATACGAATTTCGCCTTTTTTCAACATATCACCTTCTCAAGAACTTATTATATCACTATACACCTTAAAAACCTTTAAGAAAACTTTAACACCGCTGGTAATATTAGTTCCGCCTTAAAGATTATTTTATTCCAAAATATTACATGTCCTTAATTAAGGATTTGCAAAAGCCAAATTAATAGTATTTTTTTATTTAATCATAACCAATTGTTATGACTACATGTAAAATAATGATATATACTAAGGTTAGTGTTTTTCGACTTTTTTCGGCAAACAGGCTGGAGGGAGGCTGATAAAAAACATTTTCGCGGCAAACATAAAACATATTGAAAATATTCTGTTAAACCTAATCTAAAAAAGGAGGCAAAACAAACATGCAGGCTGAACTGCTAATATTCGTGGAAAAGCTTAACAGCATTTTATGGGGTCCTATAATGCTGGTCCTTCTTCTTGGTACCGGTATTTATTTCACTATACGCACCAGGTTTATTCAGATACGCTTTTTCAAACAAGCCTGGAAACAAGTCCTGGGCAATGCTTATAAAGACAGTGATAGCCAGCAAGAAGGTCTATCATCCTTTCAATCCCTCACTACAGCGGTAGCTGCCCAGGTGGGTACGGGAAATATTGTCGGTGTAGCAACTGCTATTGCTGCTGGAGGCCCGGGAGCCGTATTCTGGATGTGGGTTTCAGGCTTTTTCGGCATGTCTACTATATTCAGCGAAGCAGTTCTGGCCCAAAAATTTAAAACTACCCGCGATGGTAACATTGTTGGCGGTCCTGCCTATTATATCTCCCAGGGATTAGGTCAAAAATGGTTAGCAGTAATATTTGCCATATGTATAGTGTTGGCTCTCGGATTTATGGGCAATATGGTACAAGCCAATTCGATTGCTGTGTCTATAAATAATGCCTTCGGCATAAACCAGGTTTATGTAGGTATAATTGTAGCCTTAATGGTAGGTGCAGTAATTATAGGTGGAGTAAAGCAAATTGGGAAAGTAACCGAAGTTCTAGTTCCTTTGATGGCTCTTTTCTATATCGCAGGAGGGTTAATCGTAATAATCCTCAATATAGAAAATCTACTTCCTGCTCTTAAAATGATTGTGGTGGGGGCATTCTCCCCCCAGTCAATAGGAGGCGGGGTTTTAGGAACCACTATCAAAGAAGCCTTCCGCTATGGAATTGCGCGCGGTATATTCTCCAATGAAGCCGGACTGGGAAGTACTCCCCATGCCCATGCTATTGCCCG
>NZ_FQWY01000068.1 GCF_900129805.1 Thermosyntropha lipolytica DSM 11003 | reverse complement strand
TTCGCAATCTTTTTCCAGATAAATATAAGGGGATTTGGAAAAAGATTGGCGATTGGCTCGAAGGTCCCAGGTATTTATTTAAACGCGAATAAGTAAATTATTCAGAACCGTAACAACAAGCGTGAATGGCTGTCAATACTAACTACCGATACAACGCTCGAAGACCAGGAAATCATTCGTATTTACGGCATGAGATTGAGTATCGAAGTATTTTTCAAAAGTGCCAAATCACTGCTAAAACTAGGCTCCGAATTCCAGGGCAGAAATTACGATATGCTCATAGCCCATACAACCATTGTTTTTACCAGATATATTTTGCTGGAATGGGAACGACGTAACAACTAGGATTCACGTAGTTCCGGAGAAATATTCTATTTGTTATGCGATGAGGTACAGGATATTGACTACCAGACTGCCATACGGTATCTTTTGCTTTTTATTGCCGAACTGCGCAAAAAAATTCCCCAGGATTTATACGCAGAAATTTTGTGTCAAGTCCGATATTGGATTGCTGGCCAACCAGCATATATTAGGGCTTTGATGCCTGTTTTAAACTGCGAAATTTGAGTTAAAGAATAATAAATGATTTCGTTAGCAACACTCCCACGACTAAAAGTGCATGGGATTATTGAGTGATTAAACCGAGGCACTTATGCTATAGGAGTATGATCTCAAGCTAACACCCCTCCCATACCAGTGCGTATTAAAAATAAAAAATATTATTGAGAGAAAATCGCAGATTACAGGAGGCGTTTTTATGGATAAAGACAACAATTTAGTTATGAGATTTGTTAAGTATTTAGCATTAATAAATATTGTATTGCTTTTATATACTGCTTTCATAAAGTATTCACCCTATTCATCGGATTGCTTTAGCTGTCATAATCAATTATTTATGCCTATGACCGAGGTTGCTATAGCATTAACAGGAGCATTGGCCTCGCTTAGTATTTTTCTACTTATTGTCTTTTGGTATAGAAGTAAATACGTGGCTCATATTACCATTGGTTTTACTGCTTTATGTGCAGTTTTTGCAACCTTTTTACAAGTAATTCAGTTTACAGTTAAAACCAATGGCATTTGTTATTATTGCTTTATTGCTGCATCTATATTCTATTTAATATTTATCATAATTCTATTTCAGTCAATTATTAATAAAAAAATATTCACCACTAATTACAATGCTACTTTTAAATAAGATTATAACGATATTAGTACCGCCCTGGCCCCTTATTAATGTAAAAAATCTGTTTAAATCTAGAGCTCTTTGAAAATTACATAAAATTACTGTCATACATAATAGAATAATAGATTTATGTGATCATTTAAAACTTATATTAAGCTGCCTGGGTTAAAGAAGAATTCTTTTTATGAAGTTCATAATATTCAGCAGGAGCAAGATATCCCAAACTAGCATGTATTCTTCGATGGCTGTAATATTCCAGGTACTGGCTTATTATTTCATATGCTTATCTAAAATTCGTAAATTCATTGCAAATATAACGTTCTTCTTCCAAAATAGAATGGAATGCCTCTATATGTGCGTTCATATTGGGAGTTTTTACGGGTATTCTCTCATGTATCAATTTTAATTCCTGGCAAGTTTTGGAAAATTTAACTGACATAAACTGCGGCCGGTTATCAGTTCTTACTATTTCTGCTTTAGGTAAAGTCTTTACAGATCCGGTTTGGCGATATTCTTTAATCCAGGTATGAATAGTATTAGTTGAAATATTATAACGCCGGGCCTGGGTAGCTGCATTGCCTGTTTCCTGGCATTTTTTGATAATTTGCTCTTTAAACTCATCACTGTACTGACTTTTGCTACTCATTAACATCTACCCCCATTTCCTTATTAAAGGTTATCATATTAGACAGATTTTCTCCCAAAGTTTTGGGGGCTAAATAGATAATAACAATTGAGCAATTGGGAATGGTTCCGATTTGATGATTTTTACCGAAAAAAAATAAAAACCTTAAAAAGAACCATCAGACTATGTAAAGGGTAGAGGCGAGAGAAAAAGTAGCCTTTATACAGTTACTGACTACAAAGAGAGGAGAATTTTAATGTATGGTGCAACTAAAAGGTATTTTACCTGGATTCAAAGTAATTTCGCCAATTTTGTGCTGGTAATTGTTATTCACTTTTTTTTATCCTTTATACCTATAATAACTGGTTTTTACGATTCGGTTATGCTCGATTTTGTTTTTTGGGGTATTTACTGGGTTTTTGAGCTGCTTTGGGTGATTATTTTTTTAAATCTTTTAAATGCAGATTCTGTGCAAACTATAAAATGCCAGAAGATATTTTGTGATAGCATAAAAATTATACCTAGAATCCTTTTAGGAGTCATTGTATTGTTCGGCATCGTTGCAGCTTTTATGCTGGCTATTTTGGAAGTTATTAACCTTGATCCTATCAGGCAGATATTTTTGCTGGCGGTATGTATTTTTATTATTATTTTTCTGTTTTCAATGGTTTTGTATGTTCCCATCATAATCATTAATAAAGATACCGGGCTTATTGAAGCATTAAAGATCAGCCTTAAATTGGCATGGAGTAAGAATAATATGCTGTTTCTTTGCTTTATTAGCTTGATTGGAATTCTATCAAAGATCATATCAATTGGTTTTGTTTTTCCCAGATCGTATGTGTTATTTACAGTAAGCGACGGGATTGTTGTTGCCTTTCTCTTAAGTTATATATTTGCAGTTCTGTATTATAATTACTTGAGGTTGGACTGTGGGAGTTAGTTCAATTATTTATGCGGGAGGGGTTTGATAAAAAGGGGTTGCCTGGGCAGGGAGTCCCTTTTTACTGTTTTTTGTGAGAGGGAATTTCCCATTTTTGCAAAGATTTTTCCCCAGGCACCGGGGGAATTTTTATGTTAACTTAACTGCCTTAGGAGTGATTGTCTCATCCGGTAGCCTTGACCATCAAAGATCAAAAGGAACATAACCCCATTTGCCGCAAATCAGAAGATCCGCTTTGGAAAGCTGTTTTATTAACCCGGAAAGTTTACCTCCCTTTCTGGCTTCAACAAGCCTTTTTACCAGTGCTGTAGTGCGGAAAAACTTAAGATATGTTTAACGTTTTAAGTTTTAACTTTAGCGTTCAAGTCCTCCTGATAGATATACTTGCGTATTGTTTCCCGGTATTTCTAGAACTCCCGGGCTATCTCGTTGATATTTTGCTCTTTCATAAAGAACGCTTTTCTGATATCATCAATTTGGGTCATTATGATTATCCTCCTTTCCTCCCTTGCAGTTAAGTTGTTTCTAACTACAAGGGTAAAGGTTTTTTGAGGTGCCTGCAATGACCTTTGCAAATTTGGGGATTTCTGAATTGCAAAAGTGGGAATTTTATTTTGCAACTCTGTCCTTTTTAATTATGCAATAAACATACTATATTTTTGCGGCCTGGTTTTGAAACAGGAAAATAAACCTTTAACCTACTTAAAACCGGAGTCCAGGCTTAATTAATAGTCAGCAGGTTTTTCCCTTTATCTATAGGTAGAGGCATATGTAAACGCTAACATAAAAGTGAGCCAAAAAAGTAGAAACGCTAGCGAAAAAGTGGACCACTCTGCCAGACCAATCCCCCATCATTGAAAGTGGAACAACACAATGATTGGGGGAGATAGGAGTGATCAGAGTGGACCAATATCATCTTATCAGACATTTGTATTTAGTGGAAGGGATGT
>NZ_FQWY01000069.1 GCF_900129805.1 Thermosyntropha lipolytica DSM 11003 | reverse complement strand
CCACTATTCTGCCGGAAGGCTCAATTTTTATATGCTTATCGAGCGCCATATGGCCATATCTCTGTCCTTCTTCAAAAAGAATTCCCCACTGGTCGCGCTTTAACTCATCATTGTAATACCCATCGCCCTGCAACAGCTGGTTCTGGGAAGTTTGTTTATCCTGCTCCCTGATTTTCTGCTCTATTATTTCCCTTATCTTCTCCACATCAGGCTTCGGCTGTCCTTCGGGATATGCAATCACCATCTGGCTTTTTGCGTCCCATTCAACGATGTAGCCTAATCCTTCTGCAACATATCTGGCAGGAAGCATGGTTCTGCCCGGTGGCTGAATAAGAGGTGCTACATCCATTTTTACTGCCTGGCCGTCGCTGTGCATGGTCTTATTGCCTATCTGTAACCGCAAGGTTTTCTTGCCTTTCAGGGTTGCAGTATTGGCTTTGCCGTCCCAGGTTATGTTTTTGTCATCTACTCCAAATGCGTTGCCTAAAAATCTCACCGGCACAAAAGTCCGGCCGGGGGGATAAATTTGAGGTGCTGTGTCCATGCTGACGGTGTCAACTTTGTTATTATTAAGGTCAACTAAGTAATAGTTGTAGTCGCCGATTTTAAACACCACTACCTTGTCAGGAGTGGCTATGGTTTCGGCGTTGTCGGCTGTGGCATTATGGCCGGGAATTAACGCCAGGCTTAAAATCAGAAACGCCCCTAAAAGCTTTTTGAAATTTTTAAACATAATATCAACCTCCTTAAAATCAATACTTATTATTTTGTTCGCAAAAACTTAAGGTTTTATATAAATATACGCGCCAGCGGGAATTTTCTTATATTTTACATTTTTAGACGCAAAAACCTAGGAAAAGGTTTCCTTTTTTGTCGAAAGCGGTATAAAAGATTTTAAGCCTTCCCTGCTGCTAATTTTTCCTGTTTTCCAGTATCCTGCCTATCCTTTCTATCCGCTTCCTGATTGGCGGGTGAGTGGCAAAAAGCGTTTCCGCAAACCCCTTTTTCTGTATTTTAATTTTATCCCAGAGATTTTTCTTTCGGCCTGCCTCCATGCTCTCTACCCGGTATAAAAAGCTTGCCAGCGGAATCCCGTATCCAAGCCGGCAGGCATATTCGTCGCACCTGTACTCCTCTCCCCTGCCTACTGCAAGGAAGGAAATCTCCAGGATTTTATAAAGTATCCAGGCAATGAGTTTTAAGAAGGCTACTATCATAATCAGCCACAGTTTGCCTAACACCTGCCATAAGACTCCTCCGCCTGCCCTATCATCTACCTGAATGCTTGATACGAAACTGCCTACAAATATGGTTATAGCTATTATCACTCCAAAACTTATGTTCCCCAGCGTATTCATAAGATTGGCCGCAAGCAGTACCCGGGTGTCCTTGTATTCTATATGAGCAAGCTCGTGCGCCAGCACCGCCTTCAGCTCATCATCAGGCAGGGAAAGCATAGGATAGCATACAACTATCGTCCGCTTCCCTACGGCATAGGCATTATAAATATTTTCCGGGGAAATAAATAAATCGTAATCCTCCGGATTTTTGCCGGCACGCTGGCAGACTTCCGCAAACAACGGCTGAAGCCTCTCTAAATACTGCGGAATTGGGGGTTTTAGCCCAAGCTTTGCCCGCATGTAATTTTCCCCCAGCCGGGAGAAACCAAACCAGATGAGCAGAACAGTTATCGCCACAGCTCCTAAAAAGGTGTACTGCTCTACGGTAGAACTTGCCAGGTTAGTATTAAACATGCTCACCGTTAAATAAAGAGCCATCCAGGCTATGAAGCCGTTAATGATGACTATAAGGGAGAATACAATGAGCCGGAAGATTTTTAAAAACAATTTTAAAACCTCCCTTTTGGCTATTTAAATTTAAACAGCACCCTGAAGCTACTGGAAAACCAGTAGCCTTTTAAACTTATTCATCTTCCAGTAACTTCACATTGTAAGTCTTTTCATAATCCTTTATTGTTTCCGGAGGTAAGGCATTTTTATTTTTCCTGAGTGCCTTCCGCAACGCATTCTCAAAATCATCAATCTCCTTCTGCATCTCCACTTCAAACTTGGGTATGACCGCATTCTCTAGCTCTTTTTCCGGTTTTCCGAAATATATGTCATAGCTGTAATCATCAATATAGTTTTTACACACCTCTGCCAGCGCGTCATCAGAAAAGTTTGTCATTTCAGGAGCGGGAGGAATGCCATATCTTACAGCCAGCTGGTTGAGTTCTTCTATTTTTTGCAGGAGTTCTTGTTTTAACTGGAGTTGTTTTTCCGAAGGCTTGTCATTTATGCGGTTGCGGTTCCATTCCAGGTAGTATGCGCTGCATACATCGACCAGTTCTCTAGCGAAGTCCTTGATGTCCTTGACTTCTTTAATTCTGGCTATATCAACGACTTTCACCTCGCCCTCATCCTGTTTCTCCTTGATTTTTAAAATCAAATCGAAAAATCCTGTCTTGCGGTTGCGATAGAGCCATTCCTCAACAATATTCGCAATCAGCTGCCGTTTTGAAGTTTCGCGATGTGCTGCCTCTATTCTTAGTAAAGTTTCGATATGCTTGTCTAGAGCGACATTTACGATTACAAAATCCTTATCCTTATCCTTCTTCATAAAAATCACTCCTTTTTTAATCTTCTTCTGGTTTAAATTATACACAAGTTGTGCAACTTGTGCAACCCAAAGAGGTCCCCCTCTCACGCTGTCGACAAAGTCATTGCTGGCAGGCGTTTTTTAAAATTCATTAAAGAAAATAGAGCAAATAATTCTTAAAAAAGTAATAAATTAAAAAAATAAGCAAGTAATGGGGGGTATAAATGTTAAGCAAAAAGAACCGTAAAGCCATAAACCAACTGGAAATTGTAAGTATAGATAAGCTAGTACCCAAAGATCATTTTTTACGCTTAAAAACGAATAAGATGATGATAAAGGAGAAGAGAGTAGTAAGAAAAAATTAAAAGAGATAAAAGAGAGCACGACAGACCCTGAGAGTGGCCTGTTTCATAAAGGGGAAAAAGAGAGTTGTTTTGCATATACCGCTTCTGTAGCCTGCGATAGAAATGGATTCATACTGGGATGCAAAGTAGCTCCTGGTAATGTCCATGATAGTCAGGTATTTTCTGAATTATTTAAAGAAGTAAAAGAAAACTTTACTGAGATAGAAGCGGTAGTAGTGGATGCAGGCTACAAGACCCCTGCTATATGCA